>NC_010525.1:1500000-1769823 GCF_000019805.1 Pyrobaculum neutrophilum V24Sta | reverse complement strand
TCAGAGACCCCAGCTTATGAAGTACCTCCCCCCAACTTCCACAACGCGGCAACCGGCGCAGCTGGGCCTCTGCCGAGACACGTCGTCGAAGGCCTCCACGCCTTTAACCAACGCCTTGAAGTACCGCATCCCGAGACACCTCTCTAGATACTCCGCCTCTGTGTGGACATACACACGGCTTGGGGCAAGCGCCTCGCACATCACGCCGCTGTCGTAGTAGTAGAGGCAGTCACATAGGTCTCTCGCCACGACAGCCTCCTTCTTAGAAGTCGTATACACTATGAAATGTCTACGCACGGTTGGCTCACAGTCAGAGCAGATTTTTCACGTCGATAGCGTTTATGCCCAACGCCCTGCTCAACCTCTCCACAACCTTCGGGTCCCGCCTCGCCAGCGCAGAAAGCACGTATATGATGTCTGATCTGGCGAGAGACCGGGAGATGTGCAGGTTCTGTGCTAGATACTCCACGAGGGCCTCGCGGCGCCTTCTGGCCTCCCTAGATTTAGCAAGAAGCAGAAGCCTCTGCGGGAACCCGTACTTGATAAACGGGGGTAGCCTCGGCTTGTTCTTCACCTGCGACACGCCGCCGAGGGCCAGCTCTAGCGCATACGGCAGAAGCTCCCACTCCTGCATCCTCTTGATCCTCCCGAGGAACATATCCGCTTTACTAAGGCGATCGTAGGCGGCCGCCGCCGTTTCCACGTCCTTATACACCACCGGCACTGTTTCAAGAGCCCACAGGAAGTACTGCTCCCAGTCAAAGGAGGGGTTGAAGGAGACGGCGCGCGCCTCGTCAAACCACCTAGCCCTATATACCCTATCCAGAACTTCAAACATGGATAGCTGCGGGTTCCTCTCGCCAACTCTCTTGATATCGTCTACGGTAAGCGTTTTTCTACCGCCCGACAGATACATCTGGAGGTCGTTGATGGCGGCTCTCAAATCGCCGAGGGAGGACTTGGCGATGCTTCTAAGCGCCTCCTCCTCGCACTTAGCCCCCTCCGCTGTACATATCCTCCTAAGAACTTCGACGACCTCCTCCTCCGAAAGTCTCTTTAGATTAACCACGAGGGATATATCCCTGAGAGGCCTAAACTTTGGGTCATATGGGTTGTTCGCGGTCATAACTATAGGCACCTTAGCGGTCTCCACAATCTCGACGATGGCCTCAAGCCCCCCCTCGTCCTCCTTCACATGGAGGCCGTCTACCTCGTCAAATAGCACAAGCTTGCCCTCGTATCCGAAGAGAGAACTCTCCTTAAGCCCCCTCCCCACGACCAGCTTTATCCTCTCCCCTGTCCTTATATCGCTTGCGTTAAGCTCAATGAGCTCATACCTAATCTCTCTAGCAAGTGCGTGGACAACGGTGGTTTTGCCAATCCCCGGCGGCCCAGCCAGCAATACGGCCTTTGCCTCAGCGACCTCCTTTTCTCGTTTCTTAGCCCAGCGGGCGCAGAACTCCTTCGGAGCTCTAAACCTCGCGCAGATCCAAGACGCAAGGAGAGTCTTGGCCTCCTCCTGGTTTACGATTTCCGAAAAGGCCTTTGGCCGGTATTTTTCAACCCACGGGATCCCCATCACCTCTTCTTGGTCGGGGCAGCCCCAGGCTTGGCTCTCTTGCCTATGGAGCCGAGTTTTGCAAGTAGATACGCCATCTGGATCTCCTCGTCAGCCCCCTGAGTCAGCCTGTAGTCAACATCGGCAAGCAACTCCGCTATCTCGGCCTTTAGATCGTCGTCGAGGGGCATACGGATAAGCTCTCTCTGGAAAGCCCTTATGAAGTCCACGCCCGCCACGCCCTTTATGTACATAAGCTCCCTTAGCTTTTCTCTGGCCTTCAGATAGTCGCCCCCAAGCGCTAGGTTAAACAGCTCGAGGATGTCGGAGGGCTTAACCGCGGCAGCGGCGGCTGCAACAGCGTTTGCGTCTACGACCTTGTTCGTCGCCGCGGCGACCTGGAGCAGGTTTATCGCCTTCCGCATATCGCCCTCGGAAAGCTCGTAGATTAAGTCCAGAGCGTCTTCTCCAACCTCTATACCCTCCCTCTTGGCGATGTATTTCAACCTCTCCGCCATCAAACTCCGTGGCATGGGAGAGAAGCGGAACACGGCGCATCTAGAGATTATGGGGTCTATGATACGTGAAACGTAGTTTGCCAGTAGTATGAATCTTGTGTTTTGTGCGTATATTTCCATTATTCTTCTGAGGGCTTGTTGGGCGTCGCTTGTCATGTTGTCTGCCTCGTCTAGTATGACTAGTTTGAAGGGGGCTTTGATTGGGGCTGTGCGGGCGAACTCCTTCACCCTCTCCCGTATCACGTTTATACCTCTCTCGTCTGAGGCGTTGAGCTCCAGCGTATTCTCACGCCAGTACTCGCCGTAGAGCTCCCTCGCCAAGACAAGAGCCATGGTGGTCTTCCCAGTCCCAGGAGGGCCGTAAAACAAGAGATGCGGCATATTACCACTCCTCACAAACTCCCTAAGCCGACTCTTAACCTCCTCCAAATCCACCACCTCATCAAACGAACGAGGACGATACTTCTCAAACCAAAACAGCTCCGCCATGAACCTATGTAGAAGGCGGTTAAAAACAGTTAACGCGACGCGGCGGCAATACGCTCTAGCTCTTCGCGTTTTCTAACCGCATAGCTCTTGGGGTCGTTCGCCGCAGCTGCCACCAGCTCATCTGCGAGACACTCCTCTATTGGCTTCGGGTTGTTGAAGGAGCATGCCCTTGCGCCTTCTGTGATCCACCTAAGCGCGAGGTCTAGCCTCCTCTGCGGCGATACGTCGACGGAGACGGAGTAGGCGATACCGCCCATGATGATCCTGGTGATCTCCTCCCTAGGGGCAGTGTTGACTATGGCGTCTATGAACACTTGGATGGGGTTCTGCCCAGTTTTGTAGTATACTATATCGAAAGCCCTTTTAACTATGTTATAGGCCTTGTGCTTCTTGCCGGCGTTTCTGCCGGGCCTCATCATGAGGTTGATAAGCCGCTCCACGATAGGTATCCTCGCCTTTCCAAACCTATAGTTCTGGTAGCGGCCCTCCGTGTGAGGCAACACCACGGGCTTGAGACAGATGTATCTGCGCAGGCCCGGGTCCCGCACCACGACGTTCTCAAAACTCCATTTGCCAAACAGGAGAGGAGGCTCGCCGTTAATCGTCTTTACATCCCGGGGGCACTCCTCCACTATTGGGACATCGCCTACATATTCCACGCGGCTGTACTTCGGAAGCTGCTCGCCGAAGATGGTGGACGACATACGGCTACGGCAAAACAACAGCTTTAAAAAGCTTTACCCTGGAGACGTAGCGCAGATAGCCCTCATTTTTCCGTCAGAAGCCTATTTACGACGTCTGCCGTTGTTCTGTACCGCCCATCTAGGGCGGTCAACAACCACCTGTATACCTCGAAGTAGGGGATGCACTCGGCTTCCGCTATCTTCGTCGCCACACTTAGGAGGTGGGACGGGGAGCACTCGACCCTATACTTCTCCCCACGCCAGACCACAGTGCACGTGCCCACATGGGTATGACCTATGTTTTAGATATTACCTATATGTACAGAGAGTGTGGGTAGGGGTAGACTGGAACTAATTCATCCTTAGTCTCCACTTCGTGTCGCAACGCCTCCCCCCGAAGCAGTAGCCTAGGTACTCAACAAGCCCCTCCCTCCTCATCTTGGCCAAAACCGCAGTGACCGAGCGCCGCTTTACGCCTAACATCTTAGCTATATCGGCGCTGCTGAGCTCGCCGTATTCCCTCAACAGGTTTATAATCTGCTCAACCAACTTGTTTGCCGTGATGTCGCGCATGGGATATATAAACCGGCAGGTATATATGCCTTTTGTGCTTCATTGAGGTTGCCGATGAGTGAGGTCAGAGGTGCTGAGAGGTGAGGAGTGGCCTAGCGACGAGGTTAACACCCTCATCGCCGCCACAGCCGCATGCGAAAACTTCGCCAATTCTCCGAAGTACGCCAGAGCCCTCCTTGCCAAATGCGGCGGGACTGGCCTATCGGGCTCTCCGTCGTACCACACGGCGCATGTCCCAAGCCAACACACCTGGAGGTAGTACAACACGCCGTCTTCGAGGTCGTACTCGGCCTCGGCCTCGAACAGCCCTCTTTTGACGTAGATGTACTCCCCAACGGGGGAGCCGCCGCGCTCTATAACGCTCTTCTTAACTACGAGCCCCCGGCGGCGTATCAACACCACGGGGATCTCCGACACGTACACGTCTACTGTTAAGGCTAAAATGCCAATATACAAGAGTACGCAAGACAGGGGTATTATGATGAAGACGGGATATGACGATGAGTGAAGAGGAGAACCCAGCTGACCTACAGAGTTGGTAGGTAGGTCACCGGCACAAGCGGCTCCTTAACCTGGCCCTTCACCACTATGCCGACCTTCGGCACTATCTCCACCTCGTATATGCCGGGATGGACAGGGCTCCAGCGCATCTTTCTAACAAACATAACTCTTTTGAAAGCGCCGTCGCGAGCCTTGGCGATCCCCATTATGAACACGCCTGTGGCTAAGAACTCCTCCACGCCGTATCTGCTTATTGCGCCAGAGCCAGATGGTATTTCCGTTGTAATTATGTTGGTGGTGCCTATCTCACGCTCTATGCTCATGACCAACACCCTTATGTACTCCCTGAGCACCTGCACGTCTTTATCAAGCGACACGAGGGGGGCAATCGGGTCGATCACAAGCCTCTGGGCGTTGAGCGCGGCGACGTACTCACGTATGGAGGCCACTAGCGATTTGGCGATGGCCGTCGGATCCTTCTCTCTGATGCGCTCAACGATGTCCATCTCAGGGACGAGGACCTCCAAAAGCCCCTTTGCTCTGAGCTCCTCTATATCCCAGCCGAACCTCCTGGCGCCCTCCACGAACTGCTCGTAGGTCTCGTCCACCGATATATATATCCCGGGCTCCCCGTATTTCAACGCCCCCTGTATGAGGAACGTCAACGCAGTTAAGGTCTTCGCCGTGCCGGTCTCGCCCGAGATGAGGTAGGTCCTGCCTCTTATGAATCCGCCGCCTAGAACCGTGTCAAGGCCTTCGACGCCCGTAGGCACCGTCTCGTAGTACAGGTGGTACTCGCTCACACAGCGCTACGGGGTACGTATATAAAAAGCTATCACTGTCGCTCTAAAGGGTACGTAGTTATTTAAAGGCAGGCGCCTCCACGTTTGGTGAAAAGCGTTGTTGAAGAGAAGATGAAGAACTTGAGCAAGCTACGGGTGTACATGCTTGTCGAATCCACTGGCCCGGACATCAGCGGCGAGATAGGTAGCTTCTTCTCAGAGGCGCTTATAAGGCCTATGGAGGTGAGGGCTGGGGGCCTCCACATAGCTGTGACCTTCCTCTGGAGCCTCCTCAACAGGGTGGCTAAACAGCTTGAGGAAGCCGGCGAACAGGTAGTGGATATGGAGTTCGGCCGCGGCAAAACCACGATTTTGACAAAAAGCGGGTACGTCATAAACATACTGGTCAAGGTGAGGCAGAACCAGTACGTCTCAGAGATAGAGGGCGTAGTCGACGTCGAGGAATCGCCGTTTAAGATCGAGGACTTCTAACCGCAGTCGTTAAACTAGGCACAGACACCATAGTGAGATATCCCGGTAGGTTGTTTCACGCTTGGGCCCGAGGGATGTTGCCAAGGCTTTAGCCACGCTGGCGGGGGATCCTTCTGCCGTCTCCCACTACCCAGTATTCCCCATCGCTTCTGCGCTCCAGCTTAAATATGGGGACCTCGTGTTTAACTCTCTCCAGGGCCTCGCGCGCTACTTTAAAGGCTGTGTCGCGGTTTACTGCCGAGACGAAGACGTAGACGGTGTTATCGCCTGGCTTAAGCGAGCCGACGAGGTGGTATATCTTCGCCTCTAGAACCCCCCTCTGGTTTTTCGCCCACTCCTCGATTTCCTTTATTTTCTGAGAGGCGTAGGGCTCGTACGCCTCATACTCCAGCGTGTTCACCTCAGCCCCGTCAACCTTCCCCTTCACATATCCCACAAAGATAACGACGCCCCCGCCGCCCAAGGGGGCCGTCTTCTCTATGATTTTCCTCACTTCGTTGTTTAAGTCCACTGGGCTATTTACAACTCCGCCGCCTCCGCTTACCGGCGGCATAAACGCCACCTCATCGCCGTCTTGCAGGACGTATGTGCCGTCTACGGCTCTTCCGTTTACCAATACCAACAGCTCTTCTCTGAAAACCTCCGCCCTGGGGTACATGTTGAAAAACCAATCGATGACTTGGGCCAGCCTCGCCCCGTCTTCCATAGAGAGCTCCTCCCTGGCCTTGCCCGTGATGTCTCTAAGCGCTGAGAAGTACTTCAGTACTATCCGCATATACTCAGCCCCGTCATCAAGATAAAAACATTGAACAGGTCGAAATTTAATAACCAGCGGATGTTGGGGGGCGTGAAATTCGACGTGGTTGTGGTGGGGGCTGGTCCGGCAGGTTTGGCGGCGGCATACAGGCTCGCGCTGGCGGGCTTCAAGGTTGTGGTTCTTGAAAGAGGTAGAGAGCCGGGGGCGAAGTCCCTCTACGGCGGCCGGATATACACATACTGGCTCGATAGGTACCTTCCGGAGTTTCGCAGAGACGCGCCCGTAGATAGGTGGGTTAAAAAAGAGCGCGTGACGTTTCTCGTAGAAGACAAGGCTCTCACGCTGGAGTCTACGGTGGTCGAAAAGACGAGCTTTGTGACACCGCTTACGAGCTTTGTCTCATGGATGGCCCGACTTGCCCAAAACGCCGGCGCTAAGATCGTGACCGAGATCACCGTCGATAGGCTTGTAAGAGATGATCGGGGGAGGTTCATAGGGGTGCAGTCGGGGTCTGACGTGCTCTACGCGGACTACGTAATCGATGCCGAGGGGGTCAACCGCTTGCTTCTGGAGAGAGCCGGCGTTGTGGAAAAGCTCAAGCCTAGTCAGGTAGCCCTAGGGGTTAAGGAGGTGTGGAAATTCGGAGATAGGAAGATCTTAGAGGAGCGACTCGGCTTAGCGGAGGACGAAGGAGTGGCGTGGGCCGTGGCCGGCCTCCCATCGAACTATCTACCAGGCGGGGGGTTCATCTACACCTATAAAGACGCGATTGCGCTTGGCGTTGTGATATACCTAGATAGTTGGGAGAAGCTGGATACGCCTGTGTACGACCTAGTGGAGAGGTTTAGGTTGCATCCATATATCTCACCGCTTGTCAGAGGCGCGACGTTGTTTGAATACGGCGGCCACATGACGCCCGTGGCCGGCATCAACATGGCGCCTCCCCGCCTTTACTACGATGGACTGCTGGTGGCGGGCGACGCCGCAGGTTTCTTGTTGCACACTGGCGTGTTGATCAGAGGCGTCGATTTCGCCGTGGCCTCCGGCATACTTGCAGCAGAGGCAGTGCGAGAGGCCCGTAGCCCCTCTTCGGAAGACCTCTCCATATACGAGAAAAAGCTGAGAAATAGCTTCGTGTTGCCTGAACTAGAGAGGTTTAAAGAAGCCGATAAACTCCTAAGCGGACAGTTCCTCTTCAGAGACCTACCTCTCTTTGCCACAGAGGCGGTTCACGGCTATTTCAACGTGGGCGAGAGACAGAAGACGTCGTTTGAGGCCGCCTGGGACGCCTCGAAGAAGACGAGGGTAAACATGGCGCGGTTGTTTGTAAATATGTTGAAGGTCGTGAGAAACCTATGACGATGAAGTACCTAACAGTCGAGGAGAGGTTAAACGCAAATGTCTGGGACGTCGACGTATACAGGCCCCATATAAAGATAAGAGACCCCGCCCTGTGTAAGAGGTGCGAGAAAAAGCCGTGTACCTATATGTGCCCGGCGAAATGTTATGTGCAACAGGGCGATGGCGTAGTCCTCAGCACCGAGGCTTGCGTGGAGTGTGGCACATGCCGCGTCGTTTGCCCATACGACAACATCGATTGGGATTATCCAAGGTCTGGGATGGGCATCTGGTATAGAGAATCATGAAGATCGTCGTTTTGGTAAAATCGGCGGTTCCCTTGACCTCGGCCGTTAAGGTGGATCCGAAGACGGGATCCCTCATAAGAGAGGGGGTTCCCCTCTCTGTAAACATGTGGGATAGAGACGCCGTTGAGCTAGCCCTTAAGCTGAAGGATAAATACGGCGGGGAGGTCGTAGCTGTGTCTATGGCGCCTCCAACGGGGATATCAGGTCTAAAAAGTTTGATAGGGATGGGCGTAGACTCCGCGTTGTTGGTTACAGATAGGGCGTACGCGAGGGCGGATACGTGGGCGACGTCGTATGTGTTGGCAAAGGCGGTAGAGAAATACGTGCCCGACTTCGACTTGGTCGTTGCCGGCGAGGAGAGCACCGACGGCGCAACGGGTCATGTGGGGGCACAGGTCGCGTACTGGCTCAAGTTACCCTACGTCTACTATGTCTACGACGTCGAGGTCAAGGGAAGAGCGGCCGTTGTTAAACGATTCCTCGAAGATGAAGGTGTAGAGGAGGTATACGAGCTGGATCTACCTGCCGCAATATCCGTGCTAAAGAGGTCGCAGGTGCCTAGGGAGGTTAGGCTAAGCTACAAACTAGACGCGGAAAGCCGCATCAAGGTTGTCACGAACAAGGAGTTGGGGCTTGAAACAGAGTGTGTAGGTTTACAGGGGAGTCCGACGATAATAGCCAGGGTCGCGGAGTCCCTCTACCCGCCGCGGCGGAAGGCTCTACTACAAGGCCAGCCAAGAGACGTGGCGAAGAAGCTTGTTGAAGTCCTCAGGGAAATCGGCGTATTAGAGCTATGACCTGCACTCTCTGGCCACAGATCAACAAAGAGGAGTTCCGAGGAGTGTGGGTCTATCTGGAGAGAGATGGCAATAGGCTGAAAGACGTCGGGCTCGAGTTGCTGGGGAAGGCTAGAGAGCTTGCTGGGAAGTTGGGAGACGTTGAAGTAGGCGCGGTATTGATCGCGGGGACTGAGGAGATGGCTCGGGAGGCTATATACCACGGCGCTGATAAAGTAGTCTTAGTCGAGGGTCCGCATCTCGACGTCTACTCCCCAGTGGAGTACGGAGAGGCTGTGGCCCAAGTCCTCTCGAAGTACAAGCCGGAGATCTTCCTGGTCGGAGCCACGAAAAGAGGTAGAGAGCTAGCGCCATATGTGGCGGCCCTTCTCACCACCGGCATCACAGCCGACTGCACAGCGCTAGACGTGGAGCCAGAAACCCGGGATTTGCTCCAGATAGCGCCCGCCTTCGGCGGCTCCCAGATAGTCACCATAAAGACGCCACAACGGCGTCCTCAAATCGCAACTGTGAGGCCAAGCGTCTTTCCGAAGCCGCCCCGCGACGTCGGAAGGAAGGGAGAGATAGCTGTGGAGAGGGTAGAGGTCAGGAGGAGGACGCGCCTTCTCTCGGCCGAGAGAAGGGTGGGGAAAGACATCGCTGATTTGCCCCCCGTTGAGTCCGCTGACGTGGTTATAGGCGGCGGCCGAGGAGTCGGCTCCGCAGAAGGCTTTAAGATGCTTACAGAACTCGCGAAGTTGTTGGGGGGAAGCCTAGGAGCGACTCTGACGGCGGTGCGGGCGGGCTGGGCGCCTGAGTCGCGGCTAATAGGACAGACCGGGAAGGTGATCAGGCCCAAGTTGTACATCGCCGTTGGCGTAAGCGGCGCAGTTCAACACCTCGTCGGCATCATAGAATCCAAGGTAATAATAGCAATAAATCCAGACCCGCAAGCGCCAATTATGAACTACGCCGATTACGCCGTAGTAGGAGACTACAGGGAAATAATCCCCCTCCTCATAGAGGAGCTTAGAAACGTCAAAACGCGGCAACCCGAACCCCCGTCTCAGAAGTAATACCACTCCTCACGTCTTAGGCGATCGGGGTCCTCATCACCACCTGCGGTTGTCTGTCTAGGTTTAAATCTTTACGAGACGTCGGCGAGTCTGGAAATAAGGCACCACCGTGTACAGCTGAACAGGAAGACTACATAGTGTCGCTGGAGGCTCTGATGGTCACCATCTTGGCCAGCTCGGGCAGCCGCATCACTACGGCGAGGAGCCGGAAGCGCAACAAGGGCAACGCTGAGGAGAAAGACGTGAAGAAAGACGTTCTGACGCGCACAGTCGCCGTCACACAGAGCTGGATTTAGAAGCATGCTGAGTGAGATCATACGTAAGGCTAGGGAGAACGCGGTGTCCCCGTGGCAAAAGTAAACCCGCGGGGGACCTCCTCCTCCTGCCCGCGGTGTGGTGGGGGGCTTGTGAGGGGCTCTGCCCCGAGGCGCCTCCTCTGCCCCCGTTGCGGGTGGGAAGGAGGGAGGGACGTAGCCGCCGTTATAAACATCGAGAGGAGGGCACTCGAGGAGGGCCGCGTGCCGTCCGGCCCCATGCCCGGTGGCCCCACGCCCGAGGCATCGTGGCTACCCATGACGGCGGGGGCGAGGAGAAAGTCCCTAGGCGCAACAGCCTAGGGACAAACGGTCCTCATTACTAATATCAAACTGCTGAACGTACTTATATATGTCGCCACCCAAGTGGGTACATGTCTGTTAGAGCCCTGTTCCCTAAGGGGAAGGAGCCCCGCTACGCGTTTGAAGTACTCATAAAAACGCTTCCAGAGGCCACGCTTAACTTCTCCCAAGACGGCATAACGCTAAAAGCGCTGGACCCCACGAAAACCGTGCTGTTCGACCTCACATTCCACGCGGCGTCTCTAGAGGACTATGTGGTTGAGGAGGAGACCAAGGTAGGTCTCATATTTACAGCGGTAAAAGACGTGATTAAGCGGGTGGGGGCCACGGAGAAGCTGGAGCTTGAGGTGGACAGAGATAGGAACAGATTCTCCATATATGTCTATCCAAAGAGGGGGAAGGAGGTCGGCTTGGTGAGGAGGTTCTCCTTCCCCATAGTGCAAGTATTAGAGGAGGAGATTCCGGAGCTCTCGGCGTCCTTCGACGCCGTCTTTGAAATAGATTCGTCGGTGTTTGACGATACGATATCAATGATAGAAGAGGTTTCGGACTGGGTACAGATAACAGTGGCTCCTGACAAGGTGGTGTTTAGAGGGGTGGGGGAAGGCGGAAAGGCAACAGAGACCGAGTTGACCTCAGACAGCGAGTCCGTGTTTAATATATCTGTCGCAGACACGGCGTCTTCTAAGTATAGCGTGGAGATGTTAAGAGACATAAGTGGAAAGATGAAAAGCTTGTCAAAACGCGTAAAAGTTGAGATGTCTTCTAACAAGCCACTTAAGTTAACATATGAATTTACGACAGGAGTGTTCTCATCAGTAGTGGCGCCCAGGGTAGACTAGAGTTATAAAGAAAATCCTCAGCTACTTCGATGATGTAAGCTGGTATTGCTGAGATGTGAAGATCGACACCAAAGCTGATGTTAAGGTTTTTAATTACAGTTCCAGCTTGAGAGGGTGAAGTTGGCTGTTTCGATAATTAGGAGAGATGGCGTAGACATCTGTGAAGGACAGGTATTGGCCAGGTGTTGTCTTGAGGACATGTGCGCAGACGTGCCGCTTGACGCCTCAATTGAGCCAGGTTTATACGAGCTAGAAAAAGCGTTGGAAAACCCGGCGTTGAGGATATGTGTTGAAATTTTAACGCGGCAGAGGGAGAGAGGGATCAAGGCCCTAAAGGTCTGTAAACCAAAGGAGGCGGATAAATGCGTCAAGAAGCTGGTGGAACACGTGCTGTCTAAATATGGAGGACCTGTGTTGATTTTCGGCTTCAACAAGCGTGTAGCCGGCAACCTGTTTTCTTTCACGTACGGCTACGTAGCGGATATGGGGGGACAGCTTGAGCCATATGACTTCGTAGACGCCACTGACCCCTACCAACTGTTGGATGAGGTAAAGGCTGTAGTAGTTGCGCCTGGCGCTCTCCACTATGTAAACGTGGTTGAGCTTGTCAGGAGGGCCAAGGAGTTGGGTAAGCCGGTGATTATGTACGGCGCGCTTTCTGCCATTTACAAAGATCTAGGTATAGAATATTTCTGCCCGTATGGATTAAAAATACGGTAAAAAGACATATAAAAACTTGAGGTATATTCCAATGTGCGGTTTTATGAGCGGTCAGCAGGCGCGGTAGTATACGCCATAGACGGCGGTGAGGTACTCTACCTGCTCCTACACGGGAGATACGGCTGGGACTTCCCGCACGGCCTTGTCCGCCTCCGCGAGACGGACAAAGCGGCGGCGCTTAGAGAAATCGCCGAGGAGACGGGGCTGAAGGTTGAGCTGATACCGTCGTTTAAGGAGGAGATCCGGTACAAGTACTCAAAGAAGGGCCGTACGGTTTACAGAGAGGTGGTGTACTTCTTGGCCAGAAGCTACGGATTAAACGTGACGCTTTCGCAGGAACACGACGCCTACATGTGGGTAGACAGAGACAGAGCGATGAAGATGGTAAGTAGAGACGAGACTAGGGCTGTTTTGTTGAAGGCGTGGAGGAAAATCGTGGAAATGGAAAAACTAGCCGATTAGAGAGACTCCTTCTACCGGGTAGAACGGATATGCGGCGAAGTTGGCTCCGCCGGTCCTATAGACTGTGGCGTAGCCGGGCGAGTAGAGCAACGCTAGGTAGTCTACAAACAGCGGAGTTCTTACTAGGTACATGTTGAAACGTAGGTCTCCGCCGACGGTCCCCATCGGCACCACGAAACCGCCTCCTAACACGCTGGCGGTCTTTATGGCGAGCTCGTAGCCAATCGGAGGCCGGCTAAGCATGAGGTTTATGTAGGGCGTCGTCGTATACAGCACAGGCACATCGCCGCCCTCCCTAAACGGCTTGACTACCCCCACGATAGGCTCGCCGGTGCCGCATCCCCCGTAAAGCGAGGTTCTAGCCAGAACTATAAAGCTGTTGCTCGTTGTGACGGGGTAGGACGCCGACATCGTGGTATACAGCAGACCGCCCACAGCCACCGGCAGGGCAAAGGACGTGGAGGGAAGCGCCGCCATCTTGGTCTGCCCGCCGGCGCCGGCCCAAGCAAATCTACCCGCTCCGAGGTAGCGGTGGAAGCTGTAGCCCTGGTTCGGAAGCACCCCGGCGAAGAAGCCGCCGTCTGTTAACGTGTAGATAATCAACGACGTGTTGGCACATCTCCAGCCGAAGTCTACGTAGAGACCCCTCGCTAAGGTCGGCGTTGAGACGTAGTAGGCGCGCCAGTCTCCCGCCTCGTACCGCCAACGCCAATCGTTCGCGCCTCTGACCTCGCTGGCGTTGTACCAGCTGTCGGACCTCCCAGCGGTGAGGGTAAAGAGGTCGTTCACGCGCACGTTTGCTCTAACTATGTAGCTCAGCGGTACCACATAGCTGGTGCCGTTTATCTTAAACACGATCAGCCTCTCATGCGCTGTGGGGGCCGCGTCCGCTGGCGCCGCGACGCGGACTGTGAACATATAGCTCTGGCGCGGCCTTAATGTGATAGTTGCCGGCGTTATCTGCACGTCGGTCGCTGGAGTCCTCTTATAGGCGACGACTTCGACGAGAACTGGCACAGCCGGCGGGTAGGGCGCGCGAACCGGCCGGATGTCGATCCTTATGACAAGTCTCTGGTTCTGAAGAAGTCTACTGCCGACTTTGGCGACCGGCACCTCCACGGCGGTTCCAGTCTGGTAGCCGTAGTTGAGCCAAGTCAGCTCGTTCGTGGAAATGGAGCCGTCGCCGTTTAGGTCTGTCCAGCCGAATACCGACAACACGGGCCACACGTTTTCGCGGTAGTCGAACTCAGGGTCGAAAACAGAGTAGCGGTAGGAGATCCTAAACACGACCAAGTCGGCTTGCCTAAGCAAGTTTTCGTCAAAGCCGAGCTGCTGCATCGTGAGGTAAATCCCCCTAGTCGCCACGGGGATGGTCACCACAGCAGACCTCTTGTATATGGGCGTCAACGTCATGGCGGTTGCAGACACATTGATCGCCGAGTTGAGCGATGTCACATAGACAAAGCCCACGGCTTGTCCCCCGGGCACAGTCGCCATGTATAAGCTCGTCATGCCGATGGGGGGTTGCGGAACCCCGGTTGTTAGGTAGTTCGCCCATTGGGCGGTTAACACGTCGTTCATCAGGTAGCCGAAGTACAACGGGATGCCCACCCTCCATTGGAAATCCCACGAGGCGCCTAGGTTCACCGAGGAGCTCGTCCTAAACAAGACCAGCGGTGCGCTTGGGGCCGGCAGTCCGAAGTAGGCTCTGGCCGCAATCACAGCCGCCGTTGCGTTGACGAAACCATGCCCCGCGGTAAACGGCGTATATCCTATGTCCACGGCGGTGCTTTCGATGAACTGTCTCACTAAAAACGGATCTACGGCGGCTGGATCCGCCTTATCTACTATGGAACTCAGCACTAAAGCTACAACGCCGGCTGTAAGCGGGGTCGCCATGGAGGTTCCGCCGAAGACGTCCCAGTCCCCCGGCCTGCCTGAGTATCTCCCCCAGCCCACCGGATACGCCGCGATGCCCCAGGCGCCGATGTTGACGACGTCGGGTTTTACGTAGCCGGCAGGCGTAGGCCCTCTAAGAGACCAACTGACTACGTCGCCCCATTGGAAGCCGTAAAACGGGATGCCCAGCGCCAGCCAGACGTGTCCGCTGGTCGCCGCTCCCACGATTATTGCGCCAACGGCGGCGCCTGGGCTAGTTATTGTGCCAAAGCCGTAACCTCCGTTGCCGCCCGCTTGGACGATCACTATGCCGGGGTAACCCCGGTCTAGAAACCTAGGGGCCGCAAGCCCGTTGACCACCGCCGATTCGAAGTCGTAGCCGAAACCGGCGTAGTCGTAGATAAAGGTGGAGATACCCCAGCTGTTGCTAATCACATGCGCCCTCTTCTGGCCAGTCCAGTACCACTGCCCGTTCTGGTTCACGTCGAAGCCGGCTGCCCACATCATGCCTGCCTCCACCATGCCCCACCACAAGCCTTTCACCCCCAACACCTTGGCGCCTGGCGCTATTCCCCTCAGCCTCTGGGGGCCTAGATAGCCGAGGTTGTACAGGGCCTTCCCCCTGCCGGCGGCAACGGAGCTACACGCCGTGCCGTGGCTGTGGAAGTCGTAGAATATGCTGAGGTAGTTGCCTCCCAAGTCCCAACCCGGGTAGAACTTTGCGTATGTGTCGAACCACCGGCCCCAGTCGTAGAAGTAGCCGCCGGCGACGCCCAGGCTGACCGTCGGCGCTGACGGGTTGTCCACGATGAGCCTATTTCCGAAGTACCTAAGCTCGGGGTCGTCCGCGAAGTTGCAATTGCCGTTTATGTCAACGCGCGCGGCCGTGTATACGCCCGGCTGGTCGGGGTCGTACATAACAACGCCGACGTTTACATATCCGCCATACCATGGGATGTAGAGCTTGGTCATGCCGAATTTATAGACGCCGCTGCGGCTGACCAGCCCCGCCACAGCGTAGTTGCACCTCGCTGTTACGCTGTGGACAAACACGCCGTCGATTACGTAGAAGGTCTTGCCGCCCACGGGGAGATATCCCCCTGAGGCCGCCACCGGCGTTAGCAACACGACTTGGGACTCGTCTGCGTCTAAGACGAGAGGCTCAAGCGACTGGATCTGGCTGAGCGGAACCGACGCGGTCTGGCCTCTCAACGTCTTGTACTGAAGCGTGGCTCCGGCCAACGACACCGTGGACGCAACTATCTCTCTGCCGTCGACAGTTTTTATAAGCCAGGCAAGGGCGTCTTGCAGATCTGTATGTCCGTAGTCAACGCCAGTGTCTACAACGGCGATTACGACGCCGCTTCCGTTAACGCCGAATAGTTGCTCCACCCTGGAGGCACCGACGATCTCCCTCATGACCGGGAGATTCGGTTGCGGCGCGCCCGGGCCCGCCTCGGCTAGCGAGCTGGCCTCTGCGAAAAACTCGCGGGGTGGAACCTCGGGTATGGCTTTCACATAGACAAACTTCACCTGTGGAGAGGCGATCACGGCCTTGAGGAATCTGGCGGGACCCCTATAGTACAGCTCTGCACCCGCGTCACGGAGCTCCCCCTGTAGAGAAACGCCGTTGAACGCTATCGTAGCCACCTTTACCTCCCTCCCGCCAACCCTCAGCTGTCGCACAGCCGGCTCCGTCCCCAATTGAGACGCGAACGAGCCTAGGTCTGAAACCACAATCTTGGCCAACACCGGAGTGTCTGTATCGAGCACTGCAGGATTTACCCCAGAGATCGTTTGGGCGTATATAAACGCAGTTAACACAACCGCCATGAACAAGATCTTGCCACCCATAGTGACTAAGTATATGTTCTTTATAAATATTCCTATATTGGATATTTAAAACGTGGGACAACGCCGCTTGTGAAGATGTCGATTGTGATAAGGAGGGATCTCAGAATTTCCTGCGGTAAGGCGGCCGCCCAAGCCGGCCACGCGGCTGTTGAATGTGTGCTTAAGGCCATGGACTCCGGCAGATGGCGCCGGTGGCTCGACCAGTGGCTTGCCGAAGGCCAGAAAAAGATAGTGCTGGCGGCGGAGAACCTGGAGCACCTCTACGAGCTGTATAAGAAAGCGGCGTCGCTGGATCTCCCCGCCGCCGTGGTTGTAGACGCTGGGCTTACCGAGATCCCCCCCGGCACGCCCACTGCCCTATGCGTCGGGCCCGCCCCCGACGAGTTGGTAGACGCGGTTACGGGCTCGCTTAAGCTGTACAGATAAGTATATATAGACGGGCTAGCCGAAGGCCGTGAGACTTGTGTATGCATATGCCGGCTTCTCCCTGGGCATAGCCGTGTACCTCCTCTACTTAGCCGCCTCGGGGCTGAGGACCCCCGAGATCCCAATAGGGGCCGTCTACATAAACCTCTTCGATATGGTGACGGTGGCGTTTATAGTGTTCACCTTCTACGTCATATACAAGCTCACAGAGAGACGTAGTTGAGAAATTCGCCATCTCCGACACGCGTCTTCACATCCTCCAGATCTCTAAATGGTCTACCCGTCACCAACCGCCTCAGCTTGTCGCTTGTTATACCTGGGAGATACCTCAACACCCTCTTCTCTGCCGTGTTTACGTTGACGGGGTAGGGCAAGGCGAGCACGCTCCTAGACCCGTGGTCCACCACCACCACGTCGATGTATCTCCCCAGCTGGAGACGAGTCGGCAGATACGTCAAAAGCGGGTAGGAGCCCACCTGTCTGGCGTATGTCCCCCCGTGGTAGTGCGTCTCGGTGTAGACCTCCCTGAGGACGGTCCCCCTGGGCACTATACGCCTTAGCATCTCCCTGTCGAAAACCTCCCTAGCCCACCTCTTAAACAGGAGAAACCTCCTCTTCTGCTCCCTTAGCCTCCTGGCGAGTTTTTTCGCGCTTGGCCAGAGGCGGGAGGTGGGGAAGATCAGCACCTGCCTTATGTTGACCCTCCTCACCAGTAGCCCCCTCCTTAGTATCTCAGACAGGAACTCTATGTTGCGTTGGTACGTCTCCGCGGTCTCGCCGGGGAGCCCAGCCACGAAGTTTATGCCGGCTAGGATATACGGCATCCCGTTGTAGCCCCTCTGCGAGCCGTATTTCGTAAACAGCTCCACCGCCTCCAAGGCCTCCTCCGGCGATACCTTCAGGTTGTTTATCTTAACCACCCTGGGGTCGGCCGTCTCAACGCCCATCGCTGCGACGTTGCCGGGAGTGCCGTATTTCGCCAGGAGCTTCGTCACCTCTATAGACTCAGCCTTCCATCTAGCTACGGTGCCCGGGTTGACGTTGTCTACGTGTAAAGTCTTGAGCCCAGGCGCTGCGTTTCTCACGCCGGCTAAGAGCCTCTCTATGGCAGACGGGTTCGGTCTCGGGAAGTCCTCCCGGCCGATGTCGTGGGCCATATAGGTGTAGAAGTCCGCCTGTCTACCTAGTCTGAAGTGGACAACGCCGGCTTTATACAGCGCCTCGACCTCTCTCACGATCCCCTCAGCGCTTCTAGTAGCGACGGGGCCGTACGCCACGGTGGTGCAGAAGGAGCAACCGCCCGACACAAACCTAGGGCAGGAGCGGTACGTCTCAAGCTCCACGATCAAGTTCCGGCCGTAGTTCGGATGCTGGGCCGCTATCTTCGCGCCGCGCCGCGCGAACTCGTCCACTAGGCCGAACCCCTCGTGGGTCTCGGAAGGCCAGACCCTCTCTACGCCTTCCTTCAGCAATCTGTAGACCACTAAGTCGACGTCGCCGGTGGCCACAACGTCGTAGTATCTACGGAATTTAGAGGGGGGAACGGCGACAGAGCCGCCCTCAATCCCGTAGCCGAATTTAGCCACGGGGCCTCCCAGTATTTTGACGGGCCCCTCGACGCGTCCGATGTCGAGAATCTCCTCCAGGCCGATGGGGGTTCCGCCTAGGTATTTCCCCGGCGTCGTTATCCCGGCTATTAGGACCACGACGTCGTAGCTTGCGAGCTCCTTAAGCGAGTTAGCCCAGCTGTCCCTTAGTTGGTCAATCGTGAAGTACCGAATTTCGTCGGCACCTGCGTAGTCGGCGGCGCCTGCCACATATCTGGGGTATACGTCTAGGTATGGGGGAACCCCCAGGCCAGCCGGCTCGTCGGTGTAGCCATCTACTATTACGACTCGCACGGCTCAGCCGTAAGGAGGTTAAAAATAGTTTTTAAAGGTGATTTTTATAGTTGGCGATGGTGAAGATTCCGTTCTGCGAATTTTGTGTTAAGACGCGCGTGCTGTGTCAGAAGTGCCAGTCGCTGATAGACAGCGGTAGATACAGCTGGCTAGACGTCGAGGTCTCCGACGCGTTGTTGAAGGTGGAGAAGAAGATAAACCTCTCCGACGTAGAATATGTAAAGTCCTACGAGGTAGACGACATGGTAATTGTACTGATGAGAAACACCAAGAGGATACCGCGCGGGGCGTTTATGCAGCTAGAGAAGGAGCTCTCCTCGCTCCTGCGGAAAAACGTAAAGATCGTGGAGCACGGCCACATAAACGAGGTGATTGCGCAACTTGTCTCACCTGCGAAGCTGTTGACGATATCTACATCCTGGCTCCCCGACGGCACCACGGAGACTGTGGTTAAGATACCCTCAAGAGAGCTACGGAGGTTGCCGCTGAAGCCGGAGAGGCTCCAGGCCATAATAGGGCAGATATCTGGCGCCAACGTCAAGGTGGAGCTTGTGAGGGAGAGAGAGCTAAGAGCATAGTTTTTTTATTTGTCCCAATCCCACGGCGTGTATCCCCGTAAAACCCACTGGACAAGCGAGATTACGCCGGAGCTCCATGGTAAGGAGGTCGTGTTGGGGGGGTGGGTCTGGGAGTTGAGGGATCTGGGGAAGGTGAAGTTCATAGTGCTGAGAGACAGGGAGGGGTTCGTACAGCTGACTCTAAAGGCTGGGAAAACGCCGGAGCAGGTCCTCAAGCTCTTTTCGGAGCTAAACAGAGAGGATGTGATCGTCGTGAGGGGGGTTGTCGAGGCTAGTAAGATAGCTAAAAGGGGCGTGGAGGTTTTCCCAACCGACCTATGGGTTTTAAATAAGGCGAAGCCGCTCCCCTTAGACATCTGGTCCGACACGCCTGACCTAGCCACTAGGCTGAGGTGGCGCTCTGTGGATCTAAAAAGGCCGCGGAACCTCGCCGTGTTTACCCTGTCGTCTGAGGTGCTGAAGGAGATACGCCAGGTTTTATACGGCGAGAGATTCGTCGAGGTCTTCACGCCGAAGATCATAGTAACTAGCACGGAGGGCGGCGCCGAGCTCTTCCCAGTGCTGTACTTCGAGAGAGTGGCGTACCTCTCGCAGAGCCCCCAGCTCTATAAGGAGCAGCTAACGGCGTCTCTGGAGAGGGTGTTTGAGATAGGCCCCGCGTATAGGGCCGAGAAGCACAACACGGACTACCACTTGAACGAGTTCATCTCCGTGGACGCGGAAGCCGCCTTCATGAGCTACCAGGACGTGATGGACGTCCTTGAAAAGATAACACGCCGCGTGTTCACGGCCGTCTCAAAACACGAGGCGAAGCTTAAGGAGGTCGGTATAACCCCAATTGCCTCAGAGATATCGGAGGTGCCTAGGGTCGACTACGACGAGGCCGTGGATAGACTCAGCGGGATGGGATACGCAGTAAGGTGGGGAGACGACTTAAACGTGGAGATGCAGAGGGCGTTGATGAAGCACTACGGCCCCGCCTACTTCATAGTGAACTATCCAGCGTCGCTGAGGCCCTTCTACACAAAGCGGAGGGAGGGAGATAAGAGCGAGTCTTACGACCTTATCATAAACGGCATAGAGGTGGCCTCTGGCGCCACGAGGATCCACAGACGCGACGAGTTGGAGGAGGAGATGCGCAAAAGGGGGCTTGACCCCAAGCTCTTCGAAAGTCACCTGGCCGTTTTCGACTACGGCATGCCGCCACACGCCGGCTTCGGCCTCGGCTTCAATAGGCTGATAACCGCCGTCTTGAACCTAGACAACGTGAGACATGCGGTTCTATACCCACGCGACCGCTACAGGGTGGAGCCCTAGCTCTCGCGTAGCGGCACAAACAAGACGTAGGTAACGGCGCGCTTCTCCACCCTCTCACCCCTCTTAGTCACCTTGTATAAAATCTGGCCCATGTGTTCCACCAACGGGATAACCAAGGTCCCCCCCTCCTTGAGCTGTCTAACGAGCGCAGGCGGTATCTGCCTAGCCGCAGCCGTAACGATAATGGCGTCGAAGGGGGCATGGCGCTCGAGGCCGCTTCTACCATCTCCGTGGTAGACCTCTACCACGCCCCAGTACCCCAACCGCTCTATGTTCTGCGCCGCGTAGATGGCAAGCTCCTTCACAATCTCCACCGTATAGACCCTACCCCGCCTTTCCATAGCCTCCGCACATACGGCGGCTTGGTAGCCGGAGCCGGCGCCCACCTCAAGGATCTTCATTCCTGGCTTGGGCTCCACAAGTTCGCACATCATGGCGACCATATGCGGAGCCGATATGGTGGCGTCTGCAAACAGCGGAAGCGGCCTATCCTCGTAGGCCATCATCCTGTACTCAGGCATGACGAACTCCTCCCGCGGCACAGCCAACATGGCTCTTCTGACGCTTTCGCTCTTTATGACGCCCTCGCGCACCAGCTCCTCCACGAGCCTATGCGCCATGGAAAAAGCTGTCTAGAGACGAGGTTTTCTGCCTAGCCCGCGCCTTTTTAAGCCTCTCCACAGCCTTGGCGACTCTCTCCTCGCTGAAGTCGTGTTCGCCGACGAGGAAATTCACAAGGCCTCGCTCGTCTACGTTCTTCAACTCCAGGGCGTACTCCTCTGTGACAGGCGGATTGAGGAAAAACCTCTTTATCTCGAGGGGATCCACAGGGAAGGAGACCCCCCTGAGAACCGTGTCTAGCATCTTCTCAAGAGAGCCGAACTCCAAAACCAACTTGAGCGCCTTCTGAGGCCCGACCCCCGGGACCCCGTCGGGGTTGTAGTCGGTTCCCAGCAGTATGGCAACGTCTATAAGCTGTTCCCTGCCCTTCAGCTTAAGCGCTTTCAACACGGAGTCTAGCTCCACCACCTCCGGGGACACCTCCACCACCTCCTCCCCGCTCCTCCTCTTAGGCGACACGGCGAGATTCCTCACCAACCTAGGCGAGCCGAATAGAAGCGAGTCGTAGTCTTGGCTACCGACGGCCCAACAGTGCCCCCTCTTCGCCATGTGGGCGGCCTGAGCCTCCCCCTCGCTCGGCGCTTGCACCCAGGGGACGCCCATGTAGGTCAGTAGCCTCTTGGCGTCCTCAACCATCTCATTGGTGAGAAAGATAACCCTCTTCATGTACTTCGCCACGTCATCTCTCTTCCCCTCCCTTATCGCCTTCACCACCTCCTCCATGGCCTTCTCCTTAACCCTCCTCCTCGCCTCTATCTCGGCCAGCTTGAACTCAGGCGGCTTCCCGTCAAATACGTAAACCGGCTTTATGCCGGCCTCCATCAGGTTAATGGTACGGTAGAAGAGCCCTGAGAGGTGGCTAGTGACTCTGCCCTGGCGGTCCATCAGAGGTGTGCCGTCGGGTTGTCTAATCGAGGCGAGGAACTGGTATAGGGCGTTGTAGGCGTCTAGGGCGATACATCTGCCGGCTAGGTTTTCGAGCTTTATCTCGCGCCTCGCCTCTCTACCTATAAGCTTGCCCAACTCTGTAACACCCATGTGGTACTTTGGGGGACGTATTAATATTACCTCCGCTTCGAGATCTGATAGACCTCTCTCCCCTCCCGTTTGACGCGCCTCACATGGATCTTCTTGTAGATCTCTAGCACCATAAGCGCCTTTATGAGCTCGGCGTCTGAGATCTGAATGTTTGCCCTCTTCAGCAACAGCTTCACGTCTTCGCTCGTTATTGTCTCCTGCCTCCGTAGCAACATCTCTATCACGTTCCCAACCGTGGTTATTATCATAGATATAGAGGCGGCGTGGCCTTTGCCTTAGCCGCCACGTGAAGTTGCCTCGCCTTCTCCAACCAGGTCTCGTAGAACTTCAACATGTCAAGCGCTATGGAGGGCCTAACCTTCTTAAGCGCCTCCTCGAAGTGGCGCATCGAGACCTCCCTCGCGTTTATATCCTCCCGTAGCGCCAGGAAGGTGGCCTCTCTCACGAGTAGCTCTAGATCGGCGCCGGAGTAACCCTCTGTCCTACGCGCAAGCTCCTCCAGGTCTACGTCTTTAGAGAGCGGGGTCGTCCTCGTATGTATAAGCAAGATATCCAGCCTGGCCTTGAAGTCGGGCGGGGGCACGTATATTATCCTGTCAAAGCGGCCGGGTCTCAGCAACGCCGGGTCGACGAGATCGGGCCTATTTGTAGCCGCGATAACCACCACGTTCTCCAGAGCTTTAACGCCGTCCATCTCGGCTAGTAGCTGCGCCACAACGCGCTCGCTCACCAGCGAATCGCCGCCGAAACCCCTGGCTGTGGCCAGCGCGTCTATCTCGTCGATGAATATCACGGCTGGCGCGGCCATCCGAGCCTTCCTAAATATCTCCCTAACCATCTTCTCCGACTCCCCCACCCACTTGGAGAAGATCTCGGGCCCCCTAACTGCTATGAAGTTGGCGCCGGACTCGGTGGCCACGGCCTTAGCCAGAAGCGTCTTGCCGGTGCCGGGCGGCCCGAAGAGCAGTATGCCCTTGGGAGGCCTAAGGCCAAACTTCTTGAACTTATCTGGGTACTTCAACGGCCACTCCACGGCCTCTCTCAACTCCTGTTTTACGTTCTCCAACCCTCCTATGTCCTCCCAGCGGACTCTGGGAACCTCTATGTGTATCTCCCTCAGCGCAGACGGAACTATCTCCCTAAGCGCGTTGACGAAATCGGCCATTGTCACCTTGATCTTCTCAAACGTCTCAGGCGGGATAGTGGGCTGGTTGAGGTCTATCAGACCGCTCTGTATCGCCCTCCTGAGGGCAGACATCGCGGCCTCTCTCGCAAGCGCCGCCAGATCCGCTCCGGAGAAGCCGTGGGTCGTCTCAGCAAGCTTCCTAAGATCTACGTCTGGGGCAAGAGGCATGTTCCTGGTGTGGATCAGGAGGATCTCATACCTCCCCTTGAAGTCCGGCGGGTTTATCCAGATCTCTCTGTCGAATCTTCCTGGTCTTCTCAACGCTGGGTCTACTGCGTCTGGGCGGTTGGTTGCTCCTATTACCACTACCTGTCCTCTCTCTTGTAGCCCGTCCATTAGGGTTAGTAGCTGGGCCACCACCCGCTTCTCCACCTCCCCCGTGACCTCCTCGCGTTTGGGGGCTATGGCGTCTATCTCGTCTATGAAGATTATGGCGGGGGCGTTCTTCTTCGCCTCTTCGAAGATCTCCCTAAGCCGCGCCTCTGACTCGCCGTAGTACTTAGACATGATCTCGGGGCCGTTTATGGCGACGAAGTAGGCGTTAGCCTCGTTAGCCACAGCCTTGGCGAGGAGGGTCTTGCCAGTGCCCGGAGGGCCAATCAAGAGGATACCCTTCGGAGGCTCAATACCCAAATGCTTAAACAACTCAGGATGCCTAAGAGGAAGCTCCACAAGCTCACGAATCTTCTGCTTAGCATCCTCCAAATCACCAATATCCTCCCAGGTCACGTGGGGTATCCTAACGCCGGAGACGGGCTTTTCAAAGATCTGGATCTGGGTGTCCTCCGTGATGACTAACACCGCGTTTGACGGCTTGGTCTGAACCACCTGGAACGTCAGCGGCTGGCTCAGCACATAGATCTGCAACATATCGCCTTCGACGACGATGTACTCCCTAAGCCTCTGCTTTATGTACTGTAGGAAGTTGGCATCTACGGCGATGGTCATTGAAACGGGGGCGAGTTTGACAAAGGCCGCGGGCTTTGGCTCAACCTTCCTCACTCTAACCGTCTCGTTGAGGGACACGTCTGCGTTCTTCCTCAAGATGCTGTTCATCCGGATGACGCCACGGCCGCGGTCCTCGGGAAGCCCGTTCCACACCTTAGCCGCGGTCCTCCTGCGGCCGACTATCTCCACCACGTCGCCGACTACTATCCCGGACTTCTCCATGACCTCGGGGTCAATCCTAACGACGGGACGGTTGGCGTCCCGGGCCTTGCTCTCTAGAACTCTAAGCTCTATCCACTCGGACACGTCACAAGGTTCGAAGTATGTATAAAAACCTTCTAGAAGCTAAGCCTAGAGAAGTACTCGAGCTCGTAGCCCCCGACCCCCTCCACAGAGCGAAGAAGCTCCTCGACCTCGTCGGAACTGTACTCATCAGACTCCGGCATCCTGATGAAGAACCTCAGCGCCTTGATGCCGAACCCGATCTCCTCAACCTCGACCCTGTCCACCTTGTATTTGGGGGAGAGCTTGTTTATGACCGAGGTCTTCAGCTTCTCTATATCCACCTCGACGCTTTCGGGCAACACCCTGTATACCAGGGCTACCTCCGCCGACATGGCCCCAAGAGACTGCTAGGCTATATAAAGCTTGCCTCCGCTAGGGACCTACAAAACCGCACTCGGGACAAGCGTAAGTGACGCCGAGTTTCCTAGACCTCGCGCTCCGCACGATAGTGGTTTTTCCGCAGTTGGGGCACGCAAACACGGCCCCCCTCTCAAGCGGGGCCAAGACCCAGTTTGTCGTAGTGTCGGAAGGCGGCGAGGGCCCGTGGAACTTCGCGCCTCTTATGGACATAGCCGCAGTGGAACCCCCCATATATAAACTTATACGCCTTATAAGTTTATAAATCCGCGGATGTAGGTGAGGTAGCCGGGGTGGCCGAGCGGCCCAAGGCGCGGGACTCGAGGGCGCGTCCGAGCTATCCCGTCCCCGTCAAGGGGGCGTGGGTTCAAATCCCACCCCCGGCGCCAAGCCGCTTAACTGTACACACGTCGTCCTCAATCCTACCCTCACCCCATTGGTCGAAAGAAGACGGGCGGACTCTCTTAAGCCTCTGTGTGAGATCGTGGGCAAGCCTCAGCGGGTAGACGTCTCCGCCGATACATAATCTCTGGACGAGGGCAGCCGCGTCCTCAAGCGTCACGTGGGACCCCACCGACACGTATCTCTTACCACCACACCGTAGCACCCTAGCGATGACCTCGCCTGTTTCTGGGTCATATACGGCGTCCCCCCTCTCTACCCCGTAGAGCCTGGACTTGGCAACGCCGACTGTCGGCCTCTTGAGAACTACCCCTATGTGTGAGGCTATGCCGAATCTTCGGGGGTGGGCCACGCCATGGCCGTCCACGAGCACAACGTCTGGTTGATACCTGAGCTTTACATAGGCGCGTAGCATAGGAGTTAGCTCCCTAAAGGCGAGGAAGGTTGGCACATAGGGCACCAAGTTTTTCGTGGCTGCACAAGCTGCCTCGGTTACTGCTAAAGACCGCACATCTACCACCACGGCCGCTCCATATGCCACATCGCCGCTGTACGCAACGTCGAGACCGCATACGGTGTTGTAGGAGGGCAGAGGCGCCGCCGTGACCCTCTTGGCCAGAAGCTCTTGGATCTTTCTCGCAACCTCGGTATTTAGCGGCATCCAGAGAAGGTGGAGAGGATCCTCTCAATTATCTTGGTGGTGCTACATAGCTCGCAGCTCTCCAACCGCGGCAGTCTGTACACCTCGACCTCGACCCCCCTCCTCTTTGCCTGAGCCTTCACCACATCCTCGCTTACGGACTGGTTAGGGCCTAGGAGCACGACGTCTGGCTTAACCTCGTAAAAGATGTCGAAAATATCGCCGGGTCTACCGTGGACAACCTTGTGGACGAAATACAGGGAAGACAAGACCTCGGCCCTCTGCCTCTGGGGGATAACGATGCGCCGCCCCTTCACCCTTTCGGCGTTTTCATCCGCCGACACGACAGCTGTGACGTAGCCGCGTCTCCACGCTTCTCTAAGATACGCCAGGTGGCCAGGGTGCAAGATCTCGAAGGTGCCCGCCACCATCACGGTCTTCGCGTTTTTTATCTCGCTGGGTTGCCTCCAGACGAACTCGGCTACTCCCATGTGTTTCAACGCATCTAGTAGCCCTTCGGCGTAGGAGACGGTGGCCAACGCCGTTTCGCGGTCGCCGACAGAGTAATAGTACTTCGAATCCCTCAGATAGGCCCGCGCCAGCTCGACTATATGCTTGTAGGCGCCGTCTTTTAATACAAGGCTATTCAAGGTCTCTTCGAGGTTTCTGATATATAGAGCTACCCTGTCCACGGTGCGGTGATGTTGACGGGTTAAAACATTTAAAGAGAGGGACATCTCCGCGGCATGGCCGAGGAGGTGCAGACAACGGCCGCCAAGCTGATAACCCGCCTGAGGGAAGCAGAAAAGCTGGCCTCCCAGGGCAAAACCGCGGAGGCGAAGGCTATTTTGAAAGAGGTCGTGAAGGAGGCGCGCGAGAAGGGTCTCGAGAAGCCGTTGCGCCACCTGATTTTGAGGGTGAAGGCGGTCCTAAGGCGTAAAACTCGACAATAGCGAAGTCGCCGCCCCTACACTTGGCCCTGCCCAACACCCTCACGATCTTTATCTTCTCCCCCACCTGCACCTGCTGAGGGCAGCCCTCGCATCCGGCGCACTCGCCTTCAAACGTCACCACAACCCCCTCCAACGCCTTGTTCAACGGGACGAGGCCTATCATCGGCGCCTCCTCGACGACCACCGGCACCATTTCGCCGTCGGTGATCTTGCACCGTTGCCCCATGTACGGCCTAACCTCGACGATCTTGTAGGCTCTGCCAGGCGTAAGCCTGCCCATACACACCGGGTACAGCCTACACGTCCTACACTCATCTGGAACCTCCACAACTCTGAATCTGTGTCCCACCTCCGCCTGCTCCTTGGAAACAAGCGTGACTACTCTCCTCACGTTTTTAAGTAAGCCCAGCTATATAATTGTGATTAAGCAGGTTGTTGAAGCCTATGGAAAGCTCTCCAAGCGAGACCTCAGGTTGCTGAGGATACTCGAGGTAGGTCAACATAGGCACGAGTTTGTGCCACAGGAGCTGGTGGAGAGGTGGGCTAGAGGCAAGCGGGAGGAGGTCTTAGACAGCCTTAGGCGGCTCCACTACCTGGGGCTCATAAGGCGCAACCTATCGCCGTATCTAGGCTGGAAAATAACCGCGTCGGGCTACGACGTGCTTGCGATACACACGCTCCGGATGAGGCGAAAGCTGTTGAGGCTCTCGCCGACGCCCATAGGCGTAGGGAAGGAGTCTGAGGTCTACTCGGGCGAGACGCCCGGCGGGCTCAAGGTGGCGGTGAAGTTCTACAGAGGCGGAGTCTCCTCGTTTAGATACGAGAAAGCCTTCGAGTCGAAGGTCAAGAGGTTTAAACACCTCAGGTGGGTCTACGAGACGAGGCTGTCTGCGCTGGCCGAGTTCTTCGCGTTGGGGAAGATCTTCGAGGCAGGCGGCATGGTGCCGGAGCCGCTGGCTCGCACGAGGCACGTGGTTGTGATGACGTACATAGACGGCGTGGAGCTGTTCCGACTAGAGGGGGGAGACTACAAAAAGATCGCAGAGGATGTGGTTGAGACGCTACGGACGGCGCTAAAACTCGGGATAGTACACGGGGACCTATCCCCCTACAACATACTGGTGGGCGGTAGAAGCTACGTGATCGACTGGCCGCAGTGGTTGCCAAGCGGCCACCCAACCGCCCTTGACTACCTAATGCGCGACCTGGGAAACGTAGCGAGCTACTTCGGTGAAAAAGGCGTGGAGATCCCCGTAGAGGAGCTTCTGGAGTTAGCTCGCACAAGCGGAACCGCCGGCGAGCTGTTTACGGCAGAGATAAATAAATACATCTACTACTGACATGTGGCCGTAGTCGGCATAGACATCGCGCCGGGAGGCCAGCTGGCCTACGCCGTTTTGGAGAACAGCGCCGTGGTCGAGAGAGGCGCCGCGGATCCGCGGACCCTCGCCCCCCTATTTAAGAAGTACAGAGTGGATATCTTGGCCGTAGACAGCATAAGCGAGCTGTTTCAACACGGCAGAAAGTTGGTCAAACTGCTCGGCAGGTTGCCGTATGTGGTGAAGGTGGTGGAGGTCACAAGAGGGCCTGAGGGGTATAGGAAGACGGAGGAGCTCGTGAGAGAGCACCTAGGCGTATTTAGAACCAGGCTAGAGCCGGTGGAGACCGCGGAGTATCTTGCGAAACTCGCAAGCATGGGCGTGGGCACCCCTGTGAAGCTTTTCGAGGAGGAGACGATAGTCATGGTATACAGAAGGATCTCCACGGCGCAGGGCGGCATGAGCAGGAATAGGTATATGCGAAACGTAAGCCACAGGATTAAGTCCATAGCGGCGAAAATAGAGGGTAGGCTCAAGGAGGCGAAGCTCGACTACGACCTCTTCATAAGAGAGGAGTCTGGGGAGGTGACCTCCGCCAAGTTCGTCGTATATGCAAACCGCGAGGTCGTGCGCCGCTACGTCAAGCCTATGAGAAGCATAGACGTGGCTGTGGCCGTCTACTCCGCCCCCGCCAAGAGAGGCGAGGTGGCGACGCGGGGCCGCTTCCTCATCCTGGGGGTGGACCCCGGGATATATACAGGCCTCGCCATATTAACCCTTGACGGGGAGGTGTTAGACACCGTGGCCCGCCGCGGGCTCTCGAGAGGCGATTTGCTGAGATATGTAAACCAGTGGGGGGTGCCGGCGCTTGTGGCCACCGACGTCGCCGAGCCCCCCGAGTTTGTAAAAAAACTAGCCGCGATGTCCGGCGCGGCTCTCTACGCGCCGCACCGCGACATGACCTCTGAGGAGAAATCCCACATCTTAGACAAGGTCAAGTGGCGTACTAAGACAACCCACGAAAGAGACGCGTTAGCCGCAGCCTACAAGGCGTATCTTGAGTACAGAAACAAGTTCGAGAAGTTGGAGAGGGAGTTCGGGGCAATACTGAAGTTTGAACAGCTGGAGTACGCAAAAGCCCTGATCATACGCGGCTACTCAATAGCCCAAGCCGTGTCGGAGGCGTTGAAAAAGCGTGAAAGCGAAGAGACGCGGGTGGTGTACGTAGCGGTGGAAAAACCATGCCCCGAAAAAGACGCCGGTCTTTTGACCAAGCTAAAGGCGATGGAGTACGAAAACCAACAGCTCCAGAAGGAGTTGGAGGAGCTTAGACGGCAGTACAGCCAGCTCCGCCGCTGGGTTGAAGACGAGAAGTGGAGAGACGCCAAGTACCGGGAGATGCAGAACAGAATCGAGACCTTGGTCAAAGAGCTTTCCGCGAGAGAGGCAGAGCTGGAGAGGCTAAAGACCCAGTTCCTGGAGATACTCCAGAACTACGGAAGCCGATACAAGCTCCTCCACACCTCGGAGGTTGTCCAATGCAGAGGCGGCGAGCCGGCGGGAACGATCTGCGGAAACATCCACTCCATCGAGGAGGCGGTGGCGAGGAGGACCATGGGGGTTCCGCTACCGCAGGTGGCAAAGCTGAAACTCGGCGAATATTACGTAATAGACGTCGAGGCCGTAAGGCGGGTTACAAGCGAGATAAGGGAGAGGCTCGACAAAGGCCAGGTAGATCTGAGGAAAATAATCGAGCAGTACAGACGCGGACTGGCGTAGTTATCCCGTGGCTAACGGCACCGCACTTCTCCGCACCTGGGTGCACGCGCCTCGATAGGCTGGATCTCCGACCTCCTCCCCGCCCTGAAGGGCGGGGCTTTCGGTTGTAAAACCGCCAAGTAACAACTAGCCTGGGGGATTGTCGTCGCTGTGATCAATCGCGCCTGGGCCAAAACCGTGGACGTGTCCCAACCCCCGGGGAAAACCGGCGTAGGGCTAGTATAAAGATACCTCGCCTCTCAGTATATACTCCGTAACTCTAGTTATTTTCTCGAGCTCCTCCCGTGCGATGGCCTCGGCCTCGTTTTTTACCTCCCCGGTTAGCGCTCCCTCCTTTATGATCTCTATATTTAGGATCTTAGGCTCGTTAATCGGCTTCCCTATCTGGGACACTATCTCCACATACACCTCCACAATGTCCTTAGCCTCGGCATATATCCTATCTGCGATCCTCTGCGCCACAACGTTGTATATCTTGCCGACATGGCTCACCGGGTTTTTACCAGCTGCGGCCTCCAGCGACATGGACCTCATGGGGGTGATCAGCCCATTTGCTCTGTTGCCCCTGCCTGTCATGCCGTCGTCGCCGTGCTCCGCAGAGGTGCCGGTTACGGTTAGGTAGAATATCCCGTGCTCTGGCTTATCGGCGGCGTTTATGGTCACATCTATCTTGTAGTCAGGCGCCACCTTAGAGGCCAAGTCCTCAACTGCCTTCTTTACGTCGTCTTTTACGGAGAGGTAGTGGCTCTTGTCTTTAACAAGCCTGCTTATCATAGCCGCGGCTACTGTGAGCTTCACCTCGTTCCCCACCCTCACGCCCATCACCTTGACGTCCTCCCCCACCTCGGGGTACTTAGCCTTGAAGTCGCGCGAGTTAAGCAACCTCTCGGTCTTGTACACCAGCTGTTCCAGCGGAGTCAGCGGCGCGTAGCCGACGCCGACCGAGGTGTCGTTGGCAAGAGGAACGCTCTTAACCCCAAGGTCGTATATGCCTACCAGGTCGGCCGAGCCCTGTCCGATCTTGTAGTCAATTACCGTGTGCGCATCTGGGTCAAGATACCGGAAGTGTTGCTTAATCCAGTCTCTGGCGGCTTGGATGATGATGGGCCCCAGCGGTATTTTCACAACGCCGTCCTTCAACCTGACCTCAGATGTCGCTCTGCCAGACACAAGGATATATATCGGCTGTAGAACCTCGCCGCCGCCGAACCTAGGCGAGGCTTGTCCACCCACAACCAGGGTCTTGTCCACGTTGTGGTGTAGTATTACGCCAAAACGCTCTAGATAGTACCTGGACAGATATCTGCTTACCCACTCGGATATGCCGTCTGCTATGTAGTCGGGATGGCCCTGGCCCTTCCTCTCTACTATTTCCACAAGCCGCTTAGCCACAGGCGTTTTGTCGACCTTCTCTACCACTATCATGGAGCTACCTCAATAGCGGATACATATATAACTTGCGACCCTCTGATGACGATCCTTCCATATCTCGCCACCGGCTCGCCGGCTTTGTCGAGCTCAGCCGCGTTGTCGAGCACCAGGTTCATACAGCCGTCGTAGGCCGTCAAGGTGCCCCTCACCGCTACGCCACCTTTAAGCCTAGCCACGACCTCCTTATTCAACATCTTTGTCAACACCTTGATCGGAGATGGCAACTTCAACTGCTGTGGTGCTTTCGACATAGAATCGCCAGCACGTGGCCGTATATAAAAATTTAGCTCAACTAGCTACGTCTCTCGTAGGCAAGAACGTCGTCAATCCACTCGACGTGCGAAAGAAGAGTTCTTCTACAGCAGTACCGGTAGACGCCTAAGCTGTCTAAGACTTCGCCGGGGCGTTCCCCCGCTAAAACCCTACGCTTGAAAATGGGGTAGAGGTGGCCGAGAGGTCTGCCGCAGGTGAAACACCTAACCGGGATGATCATCTATAGGCCTTCTGCCTCTTACTCCTCGCGTGTTTTATACCCGGCTTCTTAGGCTCAGCCCTCCTCGGGTCGCCCTTCAACATGTACGGGTCGTACTTCTCATACACCTCCTTCAGCTCCTGGCTCTGGAAAAACGCGACGAGACCTCTGGCAATTGCGATCCTGACGGCGGTGGCTTGGCCCATGTATCCTCCGCCGGCGACGTTGACATCAATGTCCACTTTCCTGGCGAGATCCCCCGCGAGGATGAGCGGCTCAGACATCTTAAGCCTAGCCATCTCTATAGGCCAAAGCTCCAGGGGATATCCGTTGATCCTAACTCGCCCAACGCCCGGCTTAATCACCGCCCTTGCAACAGCCGTCTTCTTCTTGCCTACCGCTATTACAACCCTAGGCGTCTCCTGCAGAACCTTAGCCCACGGCGTTTTCACATCCATGGCCTACTAGCTCGGTTTTAATCTTTTTTGCCAAAGCTCCTGCGCCTTCTTCCACTGCTCCCAGGCAGCTGGGTCCACCTGACGCCAAACTTCCTCCAACGTGACGTATTTGGCCAAAGGCCTCATCCTAAGCTTCGCCGGCGGGACCTCATATACTACAAGCCGCTTCCTGCTCAGTAGCTCCATGGGCACCGATACGTAGACTCTCAGCCGCTTCAAGGCTCTTCGGCCGCTCTCGGCCCTCTTGGGAAGCATCCCCCGCACCATCCTCTTGAAAACTCTGTCGGGTCTCCTGGGTATCTTAGGCCCAGCCTTCTCCGGGTTGTAGTGTGTCCCCCATTCGCTGATTTTCCGCTTAAACCACTCCACAACCATCTTCTCGTCCCCCGTCACCACAAGCTTCTCGGCGTTTACAACTACGATCCTCAGCCCGGGCTTCTCCAACAGAGCCTTTGCGATATATGTAGCAAGCCTCCCGGCGATATGCCCCTCGGCGTTTATAACGACCTCACCCCTTTCCGGAAGCCGCTCAAGGTCTAGGATAGCCGTCTTCATACCACCACCTTGACCCTTGTGCCCTTCGGAACCCTCCTCACAAGCTCCGGAATTGTCAGAAGCTCCCCTCCCGCCTCTACAACCTTCTGGGCGGCCTTAGGCGAAACCTTCACCGCCGCTACGGTGACCTTTTTCCTAAGCTCCCCTCCGCCCAGTAGCTTCCCCGGCACCACCACCACATCTCCATCCTCCGCAACTCTGTTCAACTTCCCCACGTTTACCACAACTCTACTCCTCCTCGGCCTCTCTATCAGCTCTGCCACAACTCTCCAGATCCGCGCCGAGTTGGCGGCGGCGGCCTTTCTAAGAAATCTAGCTAGCATCCTCAGTTGCCTGTTCGTAGGGCCTGTGGGATTAGGAGGCATACCGCCTACGCGACAGCCCTAGTATTTAAAGTTTTGCCTCCGCCGCGCTTGAGGACTTCCTTGCCAACGCATCCAGAAACAGAGAGTACTTCCTCTTGAGTATTCTAAAGGCCTCTCTCAACGCCGTATCGACGTCGTAATTTCCAAAGGACTCCACCCAGAACACGTACTTGTTCCGCTCCCAATCCACATGGAGCTTATCGCCGCAGAGATCTCTGCAGGTCATCGCCTTGTTGAAGGTGCACTCCAGCGGATTCGTTAAATCGCGGCAGACCTCTCTACACCTCTCTCTGCAAGACTCATCTCTCACCTCCACCCTGGGGTAGTAGTAATAGCTCGCGAGCGCGGCCTGCCACTTCGCGTGGCCTCTAGCACGGCCCAACTTCGCATACGCCTCAAGTACTATACTCTGGCCTTTTACCAGTTTGACGATCGGGATATCCTTATGCACAGGCACTACGTCCGGCCTCTCGGACACGAGATCCCCGGAATAGACGGTGACCTCGCCATCTGCGTTTACTTGAAGCGTAAATCTCACAGTGCACTCGGAGGGGTCCGCGAGGCCCGACTCGCAGTCCTCTATCGGCGGTAGCGATTGAAGCGGCGTAGTAAGCGGGATCAAGCCAAGCCTATGGGCGAGCATCTCGTCGTACATCACCGAAGTGTTATTCACCACAATCACCGTGTCTATCGCCATGACCGGCAACTCGGAAATTATCACCCTCCTCAGCGAGTTCACGAGCGAGGGGTACGCCCCCTCGACAACGGCCTTTAAAAAGAGGGGAGTACGCTCTACAACTTTTACAGCGGGCATTACCTAGTGGGCTTCTGCTTCTTCCCCCTCCAGATAGCCCAGAGAGAAACCCCGTTTACCTTTACCACCTTAAACCTCACGCCGGGGATATCGCCGAGGGATCTCCCCTCGGGTCCGCCTATGCGTTCGATGACGACTTCGTCGTGTTCGTTGATGTAGTTTAAGCTACCGTCTAGAGGGACAAACGCCGTTACCACCTTCCCGTTTTTAACAAGCTGAACTCTAACGCACTTACGAACGGCGGCGTTCGGCTTCCTCGCCTCGACGCCCACCTTCTCAAGCACTATTCCACGGGCCATCGGCGCCCCCTCGAGGGGGTCGTACTTCTCCACCAACCCCAACATTTTACGCTTGTATGTGACGTCGTTCCACCGGAACTTCTGCCTCTTCCTCTTCAGCTTGCCGCCGGCAAATAGGCCATACGGCGATTTCTTGCCTGGCACAGCCCCCCACAAACTTCAATTAATAAATTTTAATCGCCCTTAGGCCAGGATTATCTTCTCAATATCGAAATACCTCTTGGCGAGGATCTTAGCGCGCGCGATATTACGCCCGTTTTTCCCAATGGCGATCCCCTTGTCCTCAGGAGCCACGGTCGTAATAGCCACCTTGGCGCCGGAGGGGGCCTTAGTCACCTTAACCATTATCACCTTCGCCGGGTACAGGCTGTTCTTGATAAGCTCCTCCGGCGTATCGCCCGTCTCCACTATCTCCACGTCTTTCCCAACGATCTGCTTCAGCATTTTTACATTCGCGCCGCCTCTCCCCACTGCCAGAGCCGCTTGGTTCTTCTGCACCACGAAGATAATCCTCGAGTAGTCGCCGTCGATGACCACGTCCATAGGCGTGACGCCGGTGATGCTCTCAAAAAGCGTCGCGTATCTGATCTCCTCCTCGGTAAGCCTTATATCAGACATGCTCCACCACCTTCAAGATCTCGCTCTGCCCTGGGTCCAACACGGCGAGGGCCATGATTTTATGCGGCCTCTTAGCCGCCGCCCCCAACTCGATGCTGGACCCCGGGAAGATAAACACAGGCACGCCAGCCAGCTTGGCGTAGTACTCAATATCGCCCCGCGCCCACTTAGGCGCATTCGCCGCAAGTATCACCAGCTTGGGAGTGCCGGCAAGCACCGCCTTCTTCGTTTCCTCGAAGCCTATTATGACCTTGCCGGTGTTTAGCGCAACTTGGAGCTCTCTGCTTATATCCACCACGTTGCCACCCTGAATTGTTCGTTTATAAAGATTTTCCCTAGAACTGCATCAGTAGGCGGACTATGCCTGTGCCCACCGGCACGTACCTCCCCGCTACGATGTTTTCAACAACGCCCTTGAACTGCTCCTCCTCCCCCCTCACCGAGGCCTCCACCAAGGTTTTCACAGTTACCTCAAACGCCGCCCTGGCCAGAGGCGACTCCTTAGCTCCAACCACCCCGTGGCGTCCAATAGGCTTCAGCCTACCCGACCACGTCATGGTGTCGGCCACAAGATACATATGTCTAATGTCTACGTCAAGGCCTTGCTCCTCAAGCACGCGCTTTATCTCTTGCGCCACAAGCGCCCTAGCTGCCTCAATGCCGAGGACCTCCTCAACCTCGTGCAGATCGTTGCTGTAGGTTCTCGACTGGTCTACCTCCTCTAGCTGAAGCACAGCCTCTAGGTTGGACCCCTCAGTAACTATATACCACTCGTCGTTTTTTGAATCGTGCTGTAGGACGACCTTTCTTATGCCCTTAATGCCCGATATTCTGATCTGGAGCACCTTATCCCGTATCTTCCTCATCTTCAAAATGTCGGGGGTCGTGAGCGATACCGTAATCGTGGAGCCGCGCATCGACACCGCCATGTCCTTCCCCTTCGTCTTTGTGACTACCCTCTCCACGTCCTTCAAGCTCAGCCCGCGGTACTTCAGCTGCTCCTGGTCTAGGGTTATTGTGATTGTGCCGGCCACATAATCCACGTCCACCTCCTTCGCCAACATCTCCAGCGTAACCTGCTGTATCCTCTTGGCCACGGTCTCGGCGGCTTCCCTGTTCTTGTTATAGGGCGGCTTTAGATACACAAACATCAGCGGCGTAGAGGGCGTCCTCCTGGCGTCTACGATCTCTATAAGCCTCGGCAGACCTCTTGCCATGGAGAATTCCCTCAGACCCGCGTAGTGGAAAGAGCGTAGGATCATCTGGGTGCCGGGCTCTCCTATCGACTGCGCCGTCACTATGCCGATGGCCTCCCCCGGGTCGACAAGCGACGTGATGTATAGCCTAAGGACGCGGTGTATAAGGCGCAGAGCTCTCTCCTCGTCTAGGTCCTTTACCGCGTTTTCCAGCTCCCTATACAGCGGCTGCGGCAACACAGCTGAGATCTTAGCTAGGAGCTCCTGTTTAGAGATCATCTTATCCAGAGCTTTAGGGACTTTATATCTGCGACTTTCCCGTGATCCGAACGGCTTACGTCGACGCCGTCTTCGCCGTAGAGCATCTGGAGCAAGTTAGCTCCGCTGAATCTAACGGTGCCGTCGTAGGCTACGTACACGTCTTGCAGAGCGTTGATGAGCCTCCTCTGCATATAGCCGGACTGCGCCGTACGAACTGCCGTGTCTATCAAACCGTCTCTGCCGGCAGCCGCGTGGAAGAAATACTCCACAGGAGTCAACCCACATCTAAAACACCGCCCTACAAAACCCCCCGCGTGTGGACCTATGTCGCCCGGCGGAAAGTGGGGCAGCGTCCTAGTCCTATAGCCGCGTCTGATCCTCTCTCCTCTGATGGTCTGTTGGCCCAGGGTAGCCACCATCTGGACTATGTTGACGATGCTACCTCTCGCCCCCGTCTTAGCCATGAGGTAGCCCTCTGTGTTCTTGCTAATGTATTTTTCAACTACAACAGCGGCGTCTTCGCGGACCTTCGAGAGAATTTCGGTGATCTTGTTCTCAAAGGTCTCCTCCACTGTGAATCCAGGCATGGCCTCCAGCCGCCCGCTTCTGAACTCCTCTATCAACGCGTCGGCCTTCTTCATGCTCTCTTCAACCAGCGCGTCAATCTCGCCATAGGCCTCGGGAGGTAGATACACGGAATCTATCCCGAAGGTGAAGCCCCGTAGGTCTAGGTACCTAAGGAAGAGCCTAAGGGAGGAGTCGAGCCACCTTCTAGCGACCTCCGGCGGGTAGTCGCGGGCTATCCTGTGCCAGAGGGAGTCCACCTGCTCTGCACCGATGGACTTCTTGTCCAGCACTCCCTTCACCATAACGCCGTTAATTATTATGATCCATTCATCGCCGGCGCACCTATAGGCGTCTTGGCATTTAGACTTAAAGGCTGTCGGCTGAACCCAATTTAGATCCTTCGGCAGGAAGTGGGAAATGACCTGCTTCCCAGTCCAGAGCTCCACGGGGTGTAGGAAAGCCGGCTCCGGCGGATCCTCCGTGGATTTCCCAGCGCCGAGGAGATAAGCCAGCTCCTTCTTCGTAAGAAACGTCGACTTCTGAGAGAGGAGGTACGCCCCTATTATGTAGTCTTGCCTAGCGCCGATTATGGCGCCGCCGTAGCGCGGGGTAATTATGTGCTTCTCCACCAACATCAGAGTCCTCGCCTCAGCCCTGGCCTCCTCCGTCTGAGGCACGTGCAAGTTCATCTCGTCGCCGTCGAAATCGGCGTTGTAGGGCGGACATACGGCGAGGTGTAGCCTAAAAGTCCTCCCCGGGAGCACCTTCACGATGTGGCCCATTATGGAGACCCTGTGGAGGCTCGGTTGCCTGTTGAAGAGAACAATATCCCCATCTACTAGGTGTCTCTCCACAATCCAGCCGGGGGCAAGCCTCTCGGCCAGCGCCCTCTTGTCCTTGACGTACCGCAGGTCGATCCTCCTGCCCTCCGGGGTAATCACGTAGTTGGCTCCTGGCCAAGTCTCGGGCCCCCTCATCACGTACTCCCTAAGCACGTCTACGTTCCACTCGGTCACCCTCTCGGGTACTGTCAGAATCTTGGCTATGTCGTAGGGAACCCCCACCTCGTTTATACTAATGTGGGGGTCTGGGCTTATGACTGTACGCGCCGAGAAGTTCACACGTTTGCCGGAGAGAGAGCCGCGGAACCTCCCCTCCTTACCCTTCAAGCGCTGTGCAATCCCCTTTAACGGCCTCCCGCCCCTGTGTTTAGCCACTGGGATCCCGGGTAGCTCGTTGTCGAAGTAGGTCGCCACGTGGTACTGCAGGAGGTCCCACAGGTTGTCCACCACGTTTGTCGGCGCGCCGGTTTCAATAGCTATCTTAAGCTTCTCGTTCATCCTAATGATGTCGACGAGTTTATGGGTTAGGTCGTCCTCGGAGCGGATGCCTGTCTCCAGCTGTATCGAGGGCCGCACATGCGGAGGCGGCACGGGAAGGACCTTCAAAATCGCCCACTCGGGACGAGCAACCGAGGGGTTAAGCCCAAGGAGCTCCAGGTCCTCGTTGGGCACCTTGGCAAGCCTATCCCTTAGGACCTCGGGATCCAGCTTCACGAGAGCCCCCTCCTCAGTCTCCTCGTAGAAGTAGTACGGTCTCTCAAACCGCACCTTATTCCTCTTGTAGCCGCAGTGGGGACACGTCATCCTCTCCGAGGCCTTCTTCCTGATCTTCTCATGTAGATTCATGGCCAAAAGCCTCCACTTGCTCTTCAGCTTCGTCAACCTCTCCCTGTAACGCTGTATCTCCTCGTCTTTCAACATTATCCGGCCGCAGTTGGGACAGGTGGTTCTCAAGACGTCGTATATGATCCTGGCGTATTCCACATGGATAACGGGTTTCACGAGCTCAACATGCCCGAAATGACCTGGGCACACGTCGTGGGTCTGGCCGCAGGTCTCGCACCTGGCGCCGGGTTCGGCAACGCCGAGCCTGCGGTCGGCAATCCCGCCGCGAACAGGCAAGCCGCCCTCGTCGTAGACCTCGGAAGTCGTCACCTCCATCACCGAGTACTTACGTATCATCTCCGGGCTTAGGATCCCGAACTTGATGGACTTAATCGCCTTTCGCGGGATAGTGTCAAGTTCCCCCCTTAACGACACGGCGTTAGATACTAGTCAATATAAAAAGATTCTAGCTGACCGTTTGTCCCTACGATTATTGTTCTCCACCGCCGACTCACGCCTAGGGGCTTCTCTTCGCCCAGCCGGCATCCCCCGGCGCGGCGTGGGGTTGGACGGCGTTTTCTTCTGAGATAGGAGGAAAACTGTCCCTACTCCAACACCTCGGTGAGCTCCAGCTTTGGATATATCCCAAGTGCTATGAGCTCCTGTAGAAGTAGCTTGTAGGCATAGGGCACAACCACCTTGGCGAATTGGCCTGTGTCGCCGTGTATGGGGCACTTAGGCTTGTTTGACTTGGCGTCTAGATACGCCGGTAGTCCACAGAGCTCGCAGACATACATGGTGTATTTGTCGCTGGACTCCACAAGCCTCTCATACAGCAGGGCCGAGGCGCCGTGGGCTATCAACACGTCTCTCTCCATTTCGCCAAGCCTCAGACCGCCCTCGCGGGAGCGGCCTTCGGTCGGCTGCCTAGTCAAGATCTGGACGGGGCCCCTTGCCCTCGCGTGGATCTTGTCGGCAACCATGTGGTGTAGCTTCTGGTAGTAGACAACGCCTATGAATATGTCGGCCACCAGCCTCTCGCCGGTGATGCCGCTGTACATGACCTCCTTGCCGTCCCACTTGTAGCCGAGCTTAAGCAACAGCTTCCTCAGATCCTCCTCCTTCACCCCCTCGAAGGCTGTGGCGTCTACCAAAGCGCCGAGGGAGGCGCCTACTTTGCCGGCCATGCTCTCGAGTAGTTGCGCCACGGTCATACGCGACGGCAACGCGTGTGGGTTGACTATTATGTCGGGCACGATGCCGTCTTCGGTAAACGGCATGTCCTCATGCCTAAGCAACATGCCCACGACCCCCTTCTGCCCGTGGCGGGAGGCGAACTTATCCCCAAGCTCCGGCACCCTCAGCTCCCTCAACCTCACCTTGACGAGCTTGTTGCCCTCTGGAGACTCCGTAATGATGACCCTGTCCACGATGCCCTTCTCCCCCCTTCTCACAGCCACAGAGGCGTCCCTCCTCTCCTTCAAGATACGCTCGGCCTCCAGCGTTGTGTAGAACCTCGGCGGAGAGGTCTTCCCCACCAGGACCTCGTTGCTACTGACGTAGACCTCGGGCGGGGCTATTCCATCCTCGTCCAGGTGGCTGTAGGCCTCCGGGCCCCTGTAGCCCTTGACGGAGCTGTCGGGGATCTCTATCTTGTCCTCCTCCCCGCCTGGGTACTTCTGCTCCTCGGTCTCGTACGTTCTGTAGAAGACCGAGCGGAACATGCCGCGCTCCACAGAGGCCTTGTTCAAGATCACGGCGTCCTCTATGTTGTAGCCCGTGTAGGTGAGTAGCGCCACAACCGCGTTTTGGCCCGCCGGCCTTCTGGAGTAGCCCACGAGCTCCAAACCGCGCGTGGTCACTATAGGCCTCTCGGGGTAGTACAACATGTGGCCCCGCGAGTCCAGCTTGTACAAGAAGTTGGACTGGGGTAGGCCGAGCGACTGCTTCGCCATAGCTGCTTCGTACTGGTTACGCGGCGACTGGTTGTGCTCGAGGTAGGGGATAATGGAGCCCACGGCGCCGAGTATAGACGACGGCACGATCTCCACATGTGTGTAGTTGCTGAGGTCGACGTCTGGGTCAACGGCGATGTGGGCGTTCTCCTCCTCGTCGGCGTCTAGGTACTCGATAACCCCCATCTTGACCAAGTCGTCCCAAGTCAAGTCGCCACGTCTCACCTTTTCCACGATCTCCTTCGTCAGCTTGAGCCTCCCGCCCTCGACGACGAGTAAAGGCCTCCTGATGCGGCCGCCGTCGCAGTTCACATACACGGAGCCGTCTAGGTATGCTATGTTTATCTCGTCGCTGATCTTCCCCTGCCTCCTCATGCCCCTGACGGTTTTCGCGAGCTCCTCCGGGTTTGGATGCACGCCGATCAATCTGCCGTTTATGTAGACTTCGGCGCCGCGGATGCCCTCCTCCCTGGCCTTCAACAGAGGCACCACGCCCAGGTTGTACAGCAACTGCTCCACCTCCCCCTCGTCTACCCCGGTGGTGATCTCGGCGAGTAGCGCCAGGTTCTTGACCAAGCCCACGTTCTGGCCTTCCGGGGTCTCCACGGCGCACAGTCTGCCCCACTGAGTGGGGTGTAGGTCGCGCGCCTCGAAGTGAGGCTGGGTCCTAGACAGCGACGACACCACCCGCCTGAGGTAGCTCAGGGTAGACATGTAGTTGGTGCGGTCTAGGATCTGGGACACGCCCGTCTTCCCGCCTACCCAGTTGCCGGTGGCCAAGGCCTGCCTCACGCGCTCGGTGATGATGTCGGGCCTCACTATCGTCTGTATGTGGGGTATCCTCCCCCTGGCGTAGTACTTCTCAAGCTGGCTCTTGAGCTCCTGTAGAAACTGTTTTAAGACGGTGCGGAACAGCTGGGTCATCAAATCGCCGACTAGCCTAACCCTCTTGTTGGCAACATGGTCTTTATCGTCGGGCTTCCTACGGCCCAGTTGCAACTCGACCAAGCCCTTTACGATCTGCCCCAACATCAACGCCTTCTTAAGCCTAATCTCCTGCTGCCTCTTCTCGTCGGGGGTCGTAGTGCCCAGATGCGGGAGGAAGTACTTGTCGAGGAGCTGATACGCCTTCTCTACCCTAATGGGCTTTGGCTGACCCACCGCCACCTTGCCGCCGATGAAGTCTAGGGCGTCTTCCCTCGTAATCGCTATTTGGTTGGCGGCGATGAGAGACGGCAGAAGCTCCTTCTGGATCTCCGGGTCGTCGGACACGGCCTTGACGACGTCTTCGTCCGTCTCAAGCCCCAGGGCCTTCATGTAGATCGGGAACGGTATCTTGACCGGCATCGCGGAAAGGGTGACGTAGATAACGCCGTCTCGGTTAAGCTCAACAGTCAGCGTGCTTCTATACCCTATGCCTGTGGATATCGTCTTGGCGATGTATTTTACAGAGGGCTTATCCCCCCTGTCGTAGATAGGCCTATCCGCCACCAGATCCTCCTGGGATATTATCACCCGCTCGCTCCCGTTGATGATGAAGTAGCCGCCGAAGTCCTGCGGATCTTCAAACTTCTTTATATACTCGCCAGGCCTCAACCTGGTGAGGTTACACCTCTTCGACTTAACCATTATCGGCAACTCGCCGATGTAGAAAGTCTCGGTGACATACGGCTCGTCGTCGACGTATAGAGTCGCGGTGAGATACAGCGGAGCCGAATACGTGGCGTTGCGCAACCTTGCCTCCATGGGATATATTATGGATTCGGAACCGTCGCTCTCCTTAATCTTGGGCCACCCCACCTCAATCCGCTCAAGAACCAACTTGAGACCCTTTATCTCCGTCTCAACCACCTTGAAGTCCTCCACTATCTTGGGCAACTTCTTATCCAAGAAATCGTTAAAGGACTTTATCTGGTGGTTAGCAAGCCCCTTGTCTTTTATAAACCTCTCCACGAGAACCCACCTGTCGTCTCTCGTGGGGAACTTCCCGTCCTGCTGACTTACGATGACGGGAAGGGGGAGGAGATCTACCATCGCCACCCCGGATCTAGTAGTATAAAAAGTTTAAATTACGGCGTTGCCCTCCCCTTACAGCTGAGCCGGCCTCTGCCAGCGGCAACGACTCCAAACATCACCCCGGAACCACAAGGCGGTAGATAACAGACTCGCCAGCCGTAGGCGACTCCCTCACTATCTTGATGACGTCGCCCGGCTTTGCGCCTATGGACTGAACAAGGGGGTCGCTCGACCTAATCCAAGGCAGTTGCCAAGGCCGCAGCCTCAGCCTCCTAAGCAGCTCTCTGGCCTCCTCCTTGGAAAGAACAACGGCGTTTTTTACCCCGAGGGAAACCCCGCCCACGACGTGCAACGTGGGCGACTATAAAAACTTACTGTTTCCTAGCCGCCAGAACCGATCTGATCTCGGAGACAAGCGACTCTATGAACTTGGTCAACTCCTCCTTGGCTACGTCGTTTGTGACCTCCATCCTCAGCCTAGGCAGACGTTTGACAGTCTCCAGCTCTCTAAGCACGGCGGCGGGAACGCCGGCTTCGATGGCCTTCATCCCCTCCTCGTAGTAGGCATATATGGCCTTCATCAGCAGGAATTGTTTAATGGGGCTCGACGGCGTGTCCACCGGGTTAAACGCGTCCTGCTTCAGGAAGCCCTCCCTAATCATGAAGGCCACGTTTAACACATGCTTCTCATACTCGCTGAGGGCCTCCGTGCCTAGGATCCTAACTATCTCCTGTAGCTCAGCCTCTTTCACGAGGAGCGACTGGAGGGTATCTCTGATCCTCCTCCACTCGGTGGAGATGTTCTTCGACCACCACACCTCAACGGTGTCCACGTAGCGGGAGAAGGCGGCGAGCCAATCTATGGCCGGGTAGTGCCTGGAGTAGGCCAACCTCGGAGACAGAGGCCAGAAGGCGCCTATGAAGCGTAGCGTGTTGGAGGTGACGGGCTCCGTGAAGTCGCCGCCTGGCGGGCTCACAGAGGCCGCGATGGTAAGCGAGCCGACGCGCTCCTTGCTTCCGATGAGGACGACGCGGCCCGCCCTCTCGTAGAACTCCGCGAGCCTTGTCGGCAGATAGGCCGGGTAGCCCTCCTCCGACGGCATCTCGCCAATACGTAGAGCCACCTCGCGCATCGCCTCAGCCCAACGCGACGTGGAGTCGGCCAGCACCAACACGTCGTAGCCTTGGTCGCGGAAGTACTCGCCCAGCGTTGTCCCCATGTAGACGGAGGCCTCCCTCGCGGCGACGGGCATATTAGACGTATTCACGATGATGGTGGTTCTTTCAAGTAGCGATCTGCCGGTGGTCGGGTCCTTCAGCTTAAGCAAGCCGTGTAGAGCGTCCGCGGCCTCGTTGCCGCGCTCTCCGCATAGGACGGGGATGATGAACCTGCTCTGGGCAAACATAGAGAGCGTACGTATCGTGACGGTTTTCCCAGACCCGAAGGGCCCCGGCACAGCGGCGGCTCCGCCCTTGGCGATTGGGAACATGGTATCTATGGTGCGCACCCCCGTGATTAAAGGCTCCACAGGCGGTAGCTTCTCCCTAAACGGCCTAGGCCTTCTCACGGGCCACTTATGCCACATCTTCACCTCGACGATGCCCCTCTTGGTCTTAATCCTCGCGATTACGTCGTCGACTTTGTACTTGCCGTCTGCCACCCACTCCACAACGCCTGGGGCGTTCTCGGGCAGAGGCGGATACAGAATATAGTGCGTCATCAACTCGGTCTCCTTCACAGAGCCCAACACGTCTCCTGGGCTCACCTCCTCCCCCGGCTTGACGGCGGGCTTGAAGTCGAACTCGGCCTTTAGGTCAAGCGGAGGCGCTTGGTCGTACCCAATGCCGCGGGCTATAAACGGGCTTTTGGATATCTCCTCTATGTTTTTCAGCGGACGTTGAACCCCGTCGTAGATCTTGCCTATGATAGTTGGCCCCAGCCAAGCGCTCAGCGGCTCGCCCGACCGCACAACGGGCTCGCCGGGCCTCAGGCCTGTGGTGTCTTCATACACCTGGATGAAGGCCTTGTCGCCCTGTACTCTCACCACCTCGCCGAAGAGTTTGATCTCGCCCACGAAAACCAGCTCGTAGAGCTTCGCGCCGGGGAGATCCGCCTTGACGACGGGACCCGCTATATACTCAATTCTACCGCTCATAGGTCATCTGGTACAGGAGGTGTTTTAACTCTTCTATTTTGTTCGCAATTAGAGACTCCAGGGAGTAGTCTACCGTAATCGAGCCGTCTCTCGTAGTTACCACCACGCCGCCTCGGATGTCCTTCTCAGCGACGATGCCAGTAAGGCCTAGGTTTCTCGCAACAGCCTCGACAACGCCCTTGTCCTTCGGCGAGGCGTAAATCACCACGTCTTTCGTCTGTACATACTTCTCGGCTGTCTCTAGAAGGGAGGTCAAAAATTTTACATATCTCTCGGCCCCCCTCATCTTATCCACCTCCTCATACACGGCGTTTACCAGATCCTTAAGCATCTGGTCGTAGACCTCCGCAATCTTTCTCCTAGCCTCCACAACGGCGTTGTATATAATGCGCTCCCGCTCTAGGGTAGCCTCGCTTTCTACGTTGGCCAACTGTGCGGAAAACTTGCTCAAGGCGGCGTCTGCCTCCCTCCTGATATTTGTCTCTATGTTTACCAAGAGGTTCCTCTTCAGATCTTCCAGCTCTCTAATCTTAGAATTAATCAAGTCTTCAAATAGAGACATATGGCTCTTTCATCAAAGGCTTTATAAATTATCCTCCGAGGATCTGCCTCACTATCTGGAGGTAGTTGACCTCCCGCTCCATCCCCTCATCTACGCTGGGGACCTCCACGAGGAGCTTACGCGGGTTTCTCATCCTAAGCTCGTCGAGGTCTTTCTTGATGGCCTTGGCTATCTTAGAGGTGATGAAGATCACGTCGTACATGTCTAGATGCGTTGTGACAAACCTAAGCGCCTCCTCGGCGTCCTCTATAGTCCTCCCCTCAAACCCCATAAGCTTAAACAAAGCCACCGTCGACCTATCTCCAATTACTATGTGCATACTGTGGAGGAAAAGGCTGTTTAAAAATCTCTACCAAGGCTCCCTCTTCAGCCCGAGGAGGTAGGCGACGTAGTTTGTAGCTCTGTGTATAAGAGGCGTAACGACTGCGGCGGCCGCTATGTATGCCAGAGGCACATCTCTGTACAGGCTATATACGGCGATGGCGGTCAGTATGAAGTCCAGCTGGTCTAGGGGGAACGCCGGGTGGCCCCTGGGCATGCAGAGCCTCCTCTTCACGAAGGCGCCGACTAGGTCGCCGAGGAGCGCCGCCGCCGATAGAACAAGGGCGTCTATAGGGGATAGGTACCGATAGGCCAGGTTTGGGGCGTATCCAAGCAGGGTGCCTGCCGCCACGCCGATGAGAAAGCCCTCGAAGGTTTTCCCATCGCCGAAGATCCGCCTCCCGTCTACAAAGCTCCTCCCGAAGTCGATGGGGTGCCTCCACCTAAGCCTCCCGGCAAAAACCGCGGCTCCGTTTGCCACATACGGCGGCCAGATGAGTAGAAAAAACTGGGCTATATCCATCACTCGTGGGTCTTCATCAAGTGGACAAGCAGAGACTTAAGCGTGAGGAAGCTCTTGCCGCATATGCCGCATAAATAGGAGGCTCCTCTCCTCACGGCGAAGTGCCTCCTCACGTGGCTCCTGAACTCCTGCCCCTTGACCTTCGTATTACATATGGGGCATATTACGTCGTTACCGCTCTTCTTTCCATGCCCCATGTAGTGGGCTACGGCCTCCCTCCAGCTGACCTCCTTCTTACACACTGAACACACCACCTTGGTGGCCGGCTTGGCGTATCCCTGTTCGGTACATGCAAAACACATCTCCGCCGCCATGGCCCTTGGAAAGAAACCCATTTATAAAACTCCATACTCTGTCCAGATGAGGAGGGGCGCGGCGCTTGTCGATTGGAGAAGAGGCCTCTTGGCTTACGTGGAGGCAGACGAGGAGACGCTGAAGAAATTTAGGGAGATCATGGCGCTCTGCGGCGGCAACGTGGAACCCCGCACTTTGCCGTGTCTCTCATCGCTGGCGTCGAGGCTCAGCGCTAGGTCTGTGCTATACATTACGGACCTCTACGGGATAGCCAACTCACTCGCCTTTGAGAGAAAAACGCCCAGGGGGCCCCTTCTGGAGAAGGCTTGGGCCTACCTAAGCGAGCTCATCTGTAGAGACGGCGAAGTGGAATGCGGCGAAGAGGTTGCGCTCGCTTGCTGTAGGCCGTGCGGCGACGCGTGCCGCCTGGCGGAGATCCTCGGCGCGGCGAAAGTAGGCGTGGAGGTAGATCTGAGGGAGGAGCTGAGGAGGAGAATCTAGGCAAAAGTTATCACCTCCTTTCTCGAGGCGGCCCTCCTCTGTCTAAGAACCTCCTTGTAGCGCTCCACATCCTCCTCTATCTTCTCCATCCTCTTCTCGACGTAGTTTATGAAGTAGTTTACCAGGAACTTCAGCGGTATGTAGTGGGGGCCTTTGAAGTAGAACCTGTTCACTATGTCCTTAGCCCAGTGTATGGAGTGCCTAGCCACCACCTTTAGCAGATCTACGTGCTCTGGGTACAGATTCACCTTGTCTAGCCACCCCGTCTTCTCGCTTTTCACGTGGCTCATGGGGACGTAGAACAGAGGCACGATGAGGCTCCTATACGGCCTAAGCCTCTCCACAAGCTCGATGGTCTCCACGACGTCTTCCGGCTGTTCGTCGGGAAGCCCAACGATCAGCGTTATGGCGGGGATAAGCCTAATCTCGTGCATAACCGCGGCGGCCTCTGTCACTATCTCGTGCCACTGGTCTATCTTGTAGGGCGCCGCCTTGCCCGGCATTATCTTCCGCGCCAGGCGGACCGAGCCTGTCTCAAGCCCTATCTGTGCCCCCCACCAGTCCTGGTGCTCGTCTATTATGATCTCGGAAAGCTTTGTAAAAAGCCTGCCCATCTTCTTCTCGCCGTGATACACGGCCACTAATGTGGTGTGGCTCCACCCCACCTTCCTGTAGTACCGCTTGGCCAACCTGTGTAGAGCTATGAGCTTCTCGGGGTTTGGCTCAACGCCAGCGGAGCCGTACAGGGGAACCTCGTCGGCGTGGAGCAAGCCGTCGATGACGCCAGCTCTGGCGTTTACCCTCAGCTCCTCCTCTATCTTATCCAGGGGGTACCACCTCATCGCCCTCAGCGTGACTGAGCAGAAGGCGCAACCCCTTGGGCAGCCCCTGCCTATTTCTACAAGCCCGTTTACGCTGGGGTACTTTATGGTGGAGATCTCCGAGATGTCAGGCGCCTCCTGTACCCCCACGTAGATGTATCTCGGCAAGGGCTTCCCCTCGATGGCGTTTTTCACAAGGCCTACTATCAGTTTTTCCCCCTCTCCGTCAAATACGGTGTCTATACCCCACCTCTCCACCAGCTCCGGGAAGTAGAGCCACTGCCACGCCGCGGGCCCCCCTACGATAACCCTAAGCCCGTTTTTCGCCTTCGCCTCTTTCACAGCAGGCGCGATCTTCTCCATAAACCTCTTGAAGAACATGGCGTTCATCGGCTCCTTCCCCACGATCACGCCCCACGTGCTGCTTGGCGGATTCAGCCCGAAGTAGTCGTGGTGGCTCAACATCAGGACCTTGGCCCTGGGTATGTACCTATGGACGTGGTCTGGGTCTATCACTGCGGCGTTGATCCCGGAGTCGAGCAACTTGGCTTCGATCTTCCGCATTCCGTAGGGCGCCTCGAGCGGCCTCCCCCACCTATCCACCTTGACCTTAGGCGCGAAGAGGAAGGAGTGGAACCTCTCTGAGAAGCCGAAGGGGAGCTCCACAAAGACGGGCCCCGTAGTCCCAAAGCCGAGGAACTCCTTCCTGTGGTAGTTGGACATCATCGAACGGTCGGTGGTTAAGACCACGTCGAAGCTGGGCGATGGCATACTATTCTCTTGGGCAATCCATTTATAAGCATTTACCGCGGCGGGGCCGTGGAGATCGTCGTCGTTGGCGTGGCGGAGGAGGACGTGGTGAGGGCCGTCAAAGAGGCTGTGGAGGCGCTGGCGTCGCCCATAGACGTGGTAGTCGTCGGCGCAGAGGAGACAAAGCTGGAGACGGAGGACGTCCTCCTCCTAAAGGTCTCCCTCCCCCTAGACGTCTACAGGGTGATGCGGGAGGCCGCCCTCGCGAAGGCCCTCTCCGATCCCCAGCTGGGCGAGGTCTGGGCGGTCCCCCCCGAGGTGGAGCCCGACGAGCTGGCCTACGAGCTTTCTCTGGCGCTTCTAAGGCGCCTCCTGGACGCGCTGGTGGCGGAGAGGCGGCCCGACCTCGTGGTTGAGAGGGCGCGGCCGGAGGTGGTGGAGGGAGACACGGTGGCATACACGCTGGTGAGAACCCTGGCTGTGGACGGCTCGTTTAGCCTCGCCGTGGCTGGGCGCACCTCCGACGCGCTGAGGCTACTTGAGAGCCTCTCTCAACACCCCATCTACGGGCTATACCGGCAGTTTTGGGAATTCGCGGCGGCTAACTTCAGGTTCCTCCCCATCTACAACTGGCTAATCCTCGCGGCTAGTCCACAAGGCCCTCCTCGGTGATCCTAAACGACACCTCGCCCTCTGGGTGGTATGGGCTGTCGAAGATCTTGGCGATTCTGATGTTTTCCTTCGACTTCCTTAGCCAGAGGCGGTAGGTAGCGCCGTGTGCCAAGATGTTGCCGCCGGCTGGCCTCAGCGGGTTTCCAAAGAAGACGTCCGGCTGAGCCATCACCTGGTTCGTAATCACCACGGCCACGTCGTAGGCGTCCGCCAGACGTAGGAGGTCAGCCACGTGTTTGTTGAGCTTCTGTTGCCTTTCGGCCAAGTTCTCCCTTCCCGGGAACTCGGATCTGAAGTGGGCGATGACGGAGTCTACCACGAGGAGCGCCACGTTGTTCTGCTTGATTATGGACTTGGCTTGATCCACCAGGATCATCTGGTGGTCCGAGGAGTAGGCTCTGGCGTAGAATATGTTGTTGAGGGCTTGGTCGGGGTCCAGCCCCCTGGCCTTCGCTATCTGCATTATACGCTCTGGGCGGAAGGTGTTCTCGGTGTCGATGTATATGGCCTTTGCGCCGAGGCCGCCCCTCTCCTCGGGCAACTGCACCATGACGGCGAGTTGGTGGCACAGCTGTGTCTTACCAGAGCCGAACTCCCCAGCCACCTCGGTCACGGCGCGCGTCTCGATGCCCCCGCCCAGCAGCTCGTCGAGGGCCTTCACGCCGGTCGATATACGCCTAATCGTCTTCCTCCTCTCATACACCTCAAGCGCGGAGACGAAGGAGTGGAGGCCAAGCATCTTCCTAGCCGCCTCCACGATCTGGAGCGCTCTCTCCTCGTTCCCCACAACCTCAGCCAGCTCTTTAACAGAGGCGAAAGCCACATCTCTAACCGTGAAGAACCCCCTCTCCTTCAGCTTAGCCCCAGTAACCCTCCCCACCCCCTCCAGCTCCTCCACGTCGAGGTCTGGGTTGACCTCCACAGACGCTTGAGCCACCTCGGCGTCTTTCTTCTTCCTAGAAGACACAGGTAGATCCCGGCCCGGGGTATATATTTTTAACTACAACAACGCACATCTAGGGTGGCGAAAACTTACCACACGGAGGTGTGAAGATAGGGTCAGGGACGGACATATTTAAAACGGCCATTAAAGACCGTGGCTCTCAAACGGCGTCTCCAGGGCGTCGTCCCGCCTGAGCTACTTGACAAGGTTCCAACCTCCTTCGAGGTGGTGGGCTCCAGAGGCGGCGCGGTGGCAATCGTAGAGATACCGCCGGAGCTGGAGCAGTATAAGCACAAGGTCGCCGAGGCCATCGTTGGGATGAATAAGCATGTAAAGGCCGTGTTGAGAAAGATGGGGGGCCGCACCGGCGACTACAGGCTCTACAACTTCGAGGTGCTGATAGAGGGTCCCACGGAGGTTCTCCACAGGGAACACGGCTACTACATAAAGGTCGACCCAACCAAGGTCTACTTCTCCTCCAGAGATCAAACAGATAGGCTAGACGTGGCTAGGAGGGTGGGAGAGGGCGAGAGGGTGCTCTACCTCTTCGCGGGGGTTGCGCCTTACGCCATCGCGATAGCCAAATTCGCAAAGCCGAGGCTTATCGTGGCGGTGGAGCTCAACCCCTGGGGCTTCAGATACATGGTGGAGAACTTCCGCATCAACAAGATCAGAAACGCCGTGGCGGTCCACGGGGACGTGGCGGAGGTGGGGCCGCTCTTTAGGAAAAAGTTCGACAGGGTGATTCTGACCCTCCCCCTGGGGGCCTACAGGTACCTCCCCCTGGCTTTGGACTGCCTAGAGAAAGGAGGTGTAGTCCACTTCTACCACACGGGCAAGGCCGAGGACCCATACAGAGAGGCCGAAGAGATCGTACGGGGGGTCTGCCCAGACTGCCAGATAGTTGGGAGGAGGGTGGTTAGAGACTACGCCCCAGGCGTGTACAAGGTCAGAGTAGACGTGTATAAACGCTAGAAGAACCTGGGGGTCTCCCCCTCCTCCCCCCTCCTCCTCTGCGGAGGCTGCGGCCTCTGCTGTATGTACAAAAGGAGGACGCTCGGCACCTTGCCCTCGCGTGCGAACTTGGAGAGTAGCTCCCTGTACTCGCTAGTGTGGGCTATATCCACCTGTACGAACTTTATGGCGACCTCTCTCAACATAGCCTCAAGCCTCCTCAACATGTCCTCAGGCATGACAGAGGTGACAACGGGGTTGCTGAGCCAAGACTCGAAGTCCTTCAACACCCTAGCGATGTAGCCCAACATCGCCTGGGCCGAGTAGAGGAGCTCAAGCCTATCCGCGGTCTTCATGGCGTCGCCATGGCTCTCAAGCTCCTTCACCTGCCTCTCCTGCTCCTTGACCCACTGCTCTAGCCTCTCCATCATGGACTCCAGGTATTCGAGAACGGCCTCAGACGTAGGTGATTTGTGTGTCATGGCCACACCCCAGTAGCCATTTATAAACCTTATGCAAACAGCGTGACCAACGCCGTAGGCGCTAGAAAGACCGCGCCCAGCACCAGCCCCCCAACCCTCTTGTAGATCCTCACGGCGCGCTGTATTTTCCTAAACCCCTCCTCCCCCATCACCTCAGCCTCCACCTCCACCCTTCTGTAGGAGACGGCGTGTGGGCCGAGGAGGCGCTCGGCCTCCGCCACAGCTAGGTCCACGGCCTCCAAGATCTTCCCGTGGTCGATGTGCTCGCCGACGATCCTATACCCCCTGCCGAACCCAACCCCAGTGGCCCTATGTGTGTCGGTGGTGGCCACCTCAACCACGGCGTACCCCCGCCTCCGATATCTATCCACGATCTTCCCGTAGAGCCCCCAGTCTAGGTTGTTCCCGTCGAACACCACCAGCAGAGCCCTCTCCCCATCGCATTCGTTCACAATCGCCGAAACGCCGCCGGGGCCGATCTCGTGGCCGAGAGGATCCAGAGCCTCTCCCCCCACCTTCCCAACCCCGACCGAGAAGCTACGACACTGTGGAGATCCCTGCAACACCCTAAGGCCCTCGGAAAGCGCCTTCACGTCTTCCTCAAGCCACTGGACAACGCCGTCGAACTTGTTCTGAGCGTCCACGAGCAGATAGCTCCCGGGGTTAACCCTCTTGGCGACCCACAGAGGGATGTCGTCCGAGGCCGACCTCAACCTGCTCACCACGGCGAGGTGGGGGGCGGTCCCCAGGCTAAAGCCGACGATCTTCACGTCGCCCGAGACCACCTCCGCGGGCCGCACCCCCTGGGGAGGCCGTCCGTCCGTCATCTCCAAAACGGCCGATTTCACAGCCGCGGCTATCTTCCTCACGCCCTCCCCAGTGACGGGGTCCCGCTCGTGGCTACCAACGCCGTGTAGAAACGTAAACCGGAAGCCGGTGCCCTCCACCTCCCTGTTAAGGACGTCGACCAGCGATCCGCCGCCGATATGCCTAAAGGGGCCTGGGTGGAAGTCCGACACAACCACCACGTGGCGGCCGCCCACGAGATAGACGTGGAGAGGCACCCTCTCCACCCTCCCCAGCTCCCTAAAGACGTCCTCGATCCCGTCGTCTCCGGCGAAAACCGAATATATGAAGCTTGAAAACATACAGACGGCGTCTATCCCCCCCGCCCACCTCCGAATAACCGGCTTCAAGCCGTATATGACTAAGGCATAGGATAAGGCCAAGACGGCAAGCACGGGGCGCCCCATCGCGTAGTACACAGTAGCCGCGAAGGCAAGCGGCAGGACGAAGGCCGGTAGCTCGCACCGTAGCGACTGGATCACCAAGGCGCTGACTATGGCCCCCACGAGGGCGAAGGCGAGAGGCGGCTTCCCAAAGGCCACATCTAGCGCGGCTGTGGCTGCGGTCGACACGGCGGCGACGTAGTAAGACCTCCTGGGGTTAACCACGGCCCGATCCACCGCCAGGAGGATGGAGAAGAGACCCGCGGCATACAAGGCGTAGAGGAGGGGGGCCAGGTGGTGGACAAGCCCCTCCACAACCGCCAACGCCGCCAGCAACAAGGTGGCGTAGAGGGCAACTCTCAAGCCCGATCTCCCAAAGAGGAGGTAGTAGCCCCTTTCGAAGGCCCTCATAGAGACTCTATGTAGCTACGTATTATGCTCGACTGCCTCTGCGCCGAGGCGCTCATCCTGAGGTAGCGGTTCGGCCTAGGCAGCTTGTAGAAGTACAGCTCCTCCTCCAGGGGGTTAAACACGGCGTATCCCACCTCCGAGATATCCCACCGGTTCTTAACTCTGTTGGCAACCTCCCTGTGGAAAGCCCTGTCGACGTAGGGGTGAAGCACCACCACGTAGTCCAGCCCATACAGGAGGAGGCTCTTGGCCTTGGAGAAGCCGAGGTGGTGGGTCTTAGACACGTCCATGTACCCAAACCCCGTCAACGCGCCGTCTGTGGACTTCAGGAGGATGTCGATCTTCTCGGTGTATCTATTGGCGAGCTGCGGGATGTGGGGAACCCCCCTCACGACCCGGGCCACCCTCCTGCCTAGAAACACGGGAGCCGCCTCCAGAAACCTAGCGAGGTTCTCAACGGCTTCGCCCTCGCCGGAGACCCCCCTGAGGCTAACCACAAAGAACTTCTTTATCTCGTACTCCTCCTCAGACACCTCCGGTAGCGGCAGATTTTCAACGACCTCCTCCGACAGGAGGGTGTACGGCAGGTAGTAGAGGCTCCCAGCCCTATCTGCGGCTCCAGCAGACCGTATAGCCTCCAGGTGTCTACAGAGGGAGTCCTCCCATATGCAGTCGACGACGACGCTCCCCGATAGAAACATGTAGACGGGGTTCTTGGTGCTTAGCCAGTTTAGCCTAAACCTCTGTAGGACGGCCATGTGCTCCGGCGCCAGATCCACAAGCGCCTTCTTGACCCTCTCCGCCCCGAAGCGGCTTGTGCAGTAGTCAAACTCGCTCAGGTGGTCGGCCGTCGTGCATCCACGCCTAAAGCAGGAAAAATCCACAAGTTGGAACCCCTATATAAATTAGAGATAGCGCTCTAGACCGCCGCCGAGAAACAGCGCGAGATCCCCCTCAAACCTCCCCCTGAGGTTGGGGTTCCTCAACACGGCGGCTGGGTGATACGTCACACAAACCTCCAGCTCCACCCCAGAGATGCGGCCCGGGAAACACCTCCCCCTGACCTCCCCAACCTTCTCCACCTCCCTGCCAATGAGCCCCAGCAGAGCCTTGGCGCTTACGAGACCAAGCGCTAGGACCCTCCTGGGCTTAACCAGCTCGATCTGCTTAAGGAGGTAGGGGAGGCAAGCCTCCACCTCCTCCCTAGTGGGGGTCCGGTTGTTGGGAGGTCTACACTTGACCACGTTGGTGATGTAGAGGTCATCTCTAGACACGCCGAGCTTCGCCAGCGTCTTCGTAAGTAGACTCCCCGCCGCCCCCACGAAGGGCCTCCCCTCGGCATCCTCGGCGGCGCCCGGCGCTTCGCCGACGACCATAACGCCGAGTCTCGCCCTCCCCTCGCCCGGCACAGCGTTTCTCCTGTGGAGGTGGAGGGGACACTTAGTGCACCTCCTAATGGCGTCGTGTAGCGCCTCCACGAGGCGAATTACAACCTATCTTAAGTCTTGGGGTTTTAATACGCCGGCGGCTAGAGACGTGGTTTGGAGGATTTTCTCCTCAGTGGCGCGCCAGGAGAAAAAGGAAGCCAAGTTGCCCACCGTGAGAGGCAAGCCGGTGTATATAGGCGGCGTGTTGTTGGTCGGCGTGGCGGAGAAGGGAGAGTTCGACATCAAGAGGAAGAAGCTGGTGTCCATAGAGGTGAAAGACGCTGGGGGCACCAGCTATGTGTTAGACACATCCAACATCAGGGTGAAGATAGCCAGAGAATATGTAGATCTAGACGTGGCGGCCCTCCCCAAGTTCTTCGAGATAAAGATGCGGGAGGTGAACAAGATGATCGAAGACCTGAGGAGGTCCCGCGCCGAGTTGGACAAGTCCTACCACAAGCTAGAGGAGGCTCTGGTGAAGGGCGTCATCGGGATGGATATATACAACGAGCAGATAAAGCGGCTACAGGAGAGGGAGAAGAGGCTTAGGGCCGCTTGTATAGACATGGAGAAGAGCATAGCGTCGGTGGGCCAATCCCTGGCTCAGCTGAAGGCGGAGCTTGAAAAGAAGAGGGAGCGGCTTGAGGCCAAGCGCCTTCTCGACAAGTTGGACGAGTCGGAGGCCGAGGAGTTGGGCAAGGTCTTAAACACACTCGGTAGCATAAACGCGCTGAGCCACCTAATCACGAGCAGCATAATCCAGCTACGCCTCATCTGTTAAACGGCGCTACGGAGCATTTTTTAAAATGGATATACGCCGTGTACATGGCGTCGGTGTATACTGTGTTGGGGCCTCACGCCTATATGCTACAGAGATACGGCGTCTCTCCCAACGAGGACGTTAGAACTGCGGTAGACAAGCTTAGGCTCAGCGCGCCCCACCTCGCGAGGCTCCTAGGAGAGCTCGCGCTGAGGTTTAGTCAATGACGTCTGCCCCCACGGTGGGGCAGAGGTCGTCGGGCTCCGCACAGCCCAACACGAGATGTTCTCTGTTGGCTCTACACCTTCTGCAGTATAGATAGACCTTGCCCCCGAGGAGCGTTAAGTTGAACCCAGCCTCCAGCTCCCTCTCCTCCCCGCAGACTGTGCACTTCAGGATCCACCTTGTCACAGGTGGGGAGGGCCCCAGGTAGATATATTTATTTCCTGACGGCCCTCTGTATGTAATCCGCCAGGTGGACGGCGGGGTTTATCCCGGTGGCCTGCTTAAACCCCCTCCAGTCGGGGCTCGCGTTTACCTCAAAAACCACGTAGCCCTCCGCCCCCTCGCCTATGTCAACGCCGGAGTACACCAGCCCCAGCGCCTCCGTGGCCTTCACGGCGATTTCCTCAAGCTCCGGCGTGGTCTTGCAGGGCGCCCCCACGGCCCCCTGGGCTATGTTGGTCTTCCAGCTGTTGGATATCCTGTACATACATCCTATAGGCCGCCCGTCTACCACGATTACTCTGATATCCCTATTCGGCTTCTCCACATACTTCTGGATATATAGCGGGTTCTTGGCGATGAGGAGCGTCCGCATGACCTGGAAGGCCTGCTCGGGGTCTTCAAACATCATAGCGCCGTAGCCCCGGCTACCCTGTATCGGCTTCACCACCACCTTGCCCAGGTCTTTGACGGAGACGTAGCCGTAGTAGAGGTCCTCCGTGGCGACGGTGGGGGGCACCGGTATGCCGGCTTTGCTCAAAACATATATGGTCTCCAGCTTGTTCCTGGAGCTCAACAGAGCATCCACGGGGTTTATGGCGACGGCCCCCTCCCTCTCCAGTATCTTCAAAGCCGCAACCCTCCTCATGAGGGTGTTGGAATCTATGACGTAGCCCAGCCCCCTGACTACGACCACCGACGCGTCGACGCGGCCTCTCCTGCTTTCCACAGTAGCCGCCCCCCCGGCGATTTTGACGGAGAGCCTCTGTATAGGTATGTACCGCACCGAGAGACCCCTCCTCTTTACCTCGAAATATATATCCCTTGTCGGCTCGTCGGGGGTTTGCGACTCAGCCACGATGGCGACGTCCATGCGTATAGTTAATATATCCGGTATTTAACTGGTGGGAAACCTCCATACGGCGAGGGGGGTGGCCATGTGTAGATCCTGCGGATTTGCGGCCCCAGGCCTAGACATGTGTAAAATCACCGACACTTGTGTCTTATGCGCCAGGGAGAAGCTGGGCGATAGGTGCTGGGGTTGCCCCGACAAGGCCAGATGCGACCTGGCGGTGGAGGGGCTGAGGTTCTTGAAGACGCTTGAGCCGAAGCTGGACGTATACATCGACCTGGGCAAGCGTCTCACCTCGGAGCTGGAGCGCTACGGCCGGGCGGAGATCGGCGTCGCGTTTCTAAAAAACCTCATGGGGTTGGTCAACCTTCTCAGGAGGGAGAAGAAGGAGCGGGCGTTCCCCCTGTGGGTCGCCGCTGTGTTGAGGGAGGACGTGGTGCCGAAGCTCGTGAGAGTCCCCTACGTGGTGAAGGTGGACATCCACAGACCCCTCCTGGAGTTCTGCGCAGTGTTCAACTGCACAGGTCTTGAGGCCCCCCTCAACAACCTGCTAAACGCCGTGGTGAGCCTATCGCTCATCGAAAAAACGGCTGACCCAGCGCGCTACTTCCGCCTCGGCGTATAGTAGCTGACGACGCCGCGGAGGAGAACCACGGCAAACAGCGCCATGGCGATACAGGCGGCGGCCATGACTATGAAGACGTAGTAGAGCGAGTTGATGATGCCGGAGGCAGGCGGGGCTAGGGAGGCGGCGGCGAAGGCCAACGCCAGCGCGTCGGCTACAATGGCGGAGTATATAAGCTTGGAGGAGGAGGTGAACTCGCCCCTGGCCGTGGTAGCCCTAGATAGGAATATCAACAGCGCAGAGACGGCGAGAACTATGAAGGACAGCAACGCCAGCATGCTCTGGAAAAACACGGCTGTGCCGTGGCCGCTTGCCACAGCGGCGTTCATGCTTAGGTACACAGGCAGATTGCTGGAGGCGTATGCCACGCCACCCGCCAGAAGCGTAACTAGGTGAAAGAGCGCCGTCAACATGCCGTATAGCGAAAACCGTTGCTTCTGCTCCTCAGAACGTCTATACAAAACCGCCCTGCTCATGGCAACTGTACGTACTGCCGAATTTTAATGTTACACGTCTTACAGACGAGAAGCCTCTCCAAGGTCCTCCTCCCAGTCAGCTGGTCAATCCTAAGGAACTGGCTGGCCACCTCCATATCTCTCCAGCAGGACGGACACTTGGCCAGATGGGCTAGATATACGCTGTCCACGTCCCCGCTAAGATATTTATTTAAGAGTTATCCGCCGGACGTGGAGAGGCTCCCCCTCCAGGAGGTGGTCTCCCGGGTGCGAAACGGAGAGAACCTGGAGGTCCTGGGGTACGAGGGCGACGTGGTTCTGGTAGATAAGGTGAAGGGGATAGTCAAGGGGGATTTCGCCCAGGAGGACCTAAGCGAGTTGAAGAAGAGGAAGCCCCGGGGGAAGCCCACGGAGGAGCAGCTGGAGCTGGCGGCCGGGTTGGCCAGGAGGTTGGGAGAGGCGAAGAAGCCCTTTAAGGTGATCTTTGGGCCAAAGGAGGTCACCGTGAGAGCAGGTCAGGGCTTCATCAGGGTGACGGAGGACGTCGTGAAGCTAGCCGGCTACAAAAGCCTCGAGGACGACCCCATACCGCTGGTGATAGACCTGCTAAGGGGCTACGGGGAGGTCAAGTTGCTGAGGCCTCTGAGGTAGCCCTCTTCAGCACCACGAGGTTGAGCCGGCCCCTCTTCTGTATCTCCACGTATCCAGCCTCGCTGAGCCTCCGCAGCGCCTTATGTACGGTGCTCTTGGGGAGGCCCAACTCTTTGACTATCTCGCTCTGGTAGACCACCCCCTGGCGCTCCTCCAACAGCCTCAGGATAGCCCTGTCTATATCCGGCAGATCGTCGGCCAGCGGCTCCGCAGGAGGCGCGGCGTTTTGAGCGCCGTTTATAAGCCTCCTCAGCTTTGACCTGCCTGCGTATATCGCTATAAGTAAAGCCGCTATCTGAGCTACGAGAAGCACGGCAGTTAACATGACGCCTGTGAGAGCGCCTCCCCCAGATCGAGCGCCTCCGCAAGGCTCGAGACTTGTCTCGCCGCCTCCACCAGGTAGCGGGAGGCGGCCACCTTGAAGCCCATCCTCTGCAGAACCTCGGCCATGCATATCTGCGTCGTGGCCACAGAAAGGGTGCGGGCGCCCTTGTCGTACTCCACGGTGAGAAAGCCGGCCGTCCCCACACGCCAACTCCTCCTTATCCTAGAGATATCTCTTGTCCCCTCCACGAGCCAGCCCAGGTGGAGCAACGACTCCTTGAGGTCGAGCAAGACGGTTGACACGTCGGCGTTGCACAACGACTTAAGCGAGGACTCGACCTCGGGGAGAGCTGGCGAGACGCGGAGGGAGCCGCCGGAGAACTCGACGCGTTCCGCGAGGGTTCTAACGGCGAGATAAGCCATCGCAAGCTCAAGCTCGGGGGCTGAGAACACCAGAGCGTCGCCCTCGGCGGTGACTTCACACACGGCGCCTCCGTAATACAAAAATTTAAAGGTTTACACCTCGGCGTGGTGCGGGAGGTCGACCTAGGCCCCTACCTGCGCTTCAAGCAGAAGTACCTAGAGGGGGTTCTCTCAGGCAGAAAACGGGTAACTGTTCGACACGGGATAGTGAGACCGCGCTTCAACTTGGTATACATAGTCTGTTGCGGGGAGATCTACGCCGAGGCCTTTATAACAAAGGTCTACTACACCAGGTTGGGGAAGCTGGGGGAGGACGTGGCCGCCGCCGAGGGGATGGAGTCTAGGGAGGAGCTCATCGCCGAGCTGAAGGAGATATACGGCGACGTTGGAGAAGACGACACGGTCTCCGTGATCTATTTCGCCGTGGTGAGGAGGTACGAGAGGCCGGTGCCTCTGGAGCGTATGCGCAAGAGTTTTTAAACAGACGAGGCGGAGGCGGTATGAACAACGTGGGCAAGCTCGTAAAAGCCTTCGCAGGCCGGTACAGATACCTCATCTTAACCAGGTCGCCAAATCTGGCATACGCGGTGGGGATGCCCGACGCCCTAGGCCTAGTCCTAGATCTTGAGACAGGCCACTCTACCCTCTACGTATCTCGGCTGGACTACGCACGTGCAAGCGCCTTCGCCGAGGTTGACAAGGTTGTGGCGGTGGCCTCTGCCGAGATACCGCCCCGGAGACCGGGCGAGGAGCTCGTCGTCGCCTCTAGCCTATCAGACGTCCTAAGACAGGTCTCGCAGGGGGGCGCCGCCGCGTCGGATAACAAAGAGCTTGGGGTGGACGTAAGCGCCGAGATCGCGGAGCTTAGGGCGGCCAAGGAGGAGTGGGAGGTGGAGATGATGAGGGAGGCGCTTAAAATCGCCGAAGGCGCATACGTCAAACTAGCCGAGCTGAGGCTCATAGGCATGAGGGAGCGGGACGTGGCCGCCCTCATATATAAATGGTTCCTAGAGGAGGGGGCAGACGGAGTCGCCTTCGACCCAATCGTCGCGTCGGGGCCAAACGGCGCGTATCCGCACTACAGATTCGGCGACAGGAAGATAGCCTACGGCGACTACGTTGTGGTAGACATCGGCGCGAAGAGGGGGGTCTACTGCTCAGACATCACCAGGACCTTGGCGGTGGGGCAGGGAGGCGCGTTGAGAGATGCCGTGTACGCCGTATATGAGGCCGTCAAAGCCGCTGAAAAAGTTGCGAGGGAGGGGGCGGCTGCCGCCGAGGTGGACAAGGCGGCGCGGGACGTCATCGCCGAGTACGGCTTCGGCCAATACTTCATACACTCGACGGGACACGGCGTCGGGGTGGAGGTGCACGAGCCGCCTAGGCTATACGCGGCCTCGCGAGATGTGCTCAAGAGGGGGCACGTGGTGACGATAGAGCCGGGCGTCTACATAGAGGGGGTGGGGGGCGTGAGGATAGAGGACATGGTATACATCAACGGCGGAGCCGCGGTCCTAAACAGGCTACCCCACATCCTCTAGCGCTTCCTCGCGTAAACGCCATAGCCCTCCTTCACCCTATCTACCACAAAGCCGGCGCGCCTCAGCCTCTCCACGACCCCCTTGTACGGGTTAAGCCCTCTGTACTTCACGCCGCTTTGGCTCACGTAGTGGAAAAGCCCGCCGCCCCTCCTCAGTAGTCTGTAGAACTCGCGGTAGAGAGACTCCGAGTAGAGCCGTTGCGTCGCGTGGCTCAGCCGCGGCGGGTCGTGCAGTACATAGTCGAAGGCCCCGTCTCTAGCGGCCTCGGCGAAGCTCAAGCAATCCCCCACCGCCAGATCCACCTGAGGAGACCACAGACCTCTGCTGTAGGGGTTGTACGCGGCCAACGCCAGCACGTTTAAGTCGATCTCCACGGTCACCACATGGCGGGCCCCCCTCCTCAGCGCCTCAATCGCCGTGTAGCCAAGCCCAGTGCAACACTCGAAGACGCGGCCCCACGCCCGCTCTATCTTCTTGGCGGTTACGGAGAGCGGGTTTTCCAAGACGCTGTGCATGGTGATGCCGTCTATCATCAACGTCGGGGCCCAACCTCTCTTAAACACGCAGAGCTTGTAGAACCTCGACGCCGCGATAGACAGCTCGACCCACCTCCCGCCCACTAGGGCAAAGACCTCGCAGCTCTCGCCGTCGACCTCCGGCAGATCGTCCAACGAGATCTCGTACTCCACACCGCCGTAGACGAAACGGGCTCTACCGCCGAGGTACTCCACCTCGGACCTAGAGATCTCTAGGTCAAACGACACGGCCTTTTCACGTCTGCCGAGGTCCTCAATCTGCCATCTCGACACCACGGGCGTTATGACGGGCCCCACGCCACTTCCACAGGTTAATATTTTCAACGCACTCCCCCACCCCCCGGCTTTTCATAACTTATGGAGATAAATTGGGACGTCAACTTCATAGCCATGTATACGCACTACGTCCGCTTCTCCCCCGTGGGGGAGTACCTACGGCTTGTGATACTTAGGCGCCTCTCCCAAGGGCCGGCGAGGGTTGAGGAGGTGGATCAGTTGGCCGAGTCCGCGGTTAGGAAGATCGGGGTTAAGTACAACTGGCGCGTGTGGCCGGAGCTCCTCAAGAGGGAGGTAGTCGTCAGAGACGGCGTCGTGGAGCTCACCCGCGTTGGGAGGTGGATGCTTGAGCAGACAGGCGAGGAGGTCGCCGAATACGTCAAAAAAACCCTCGGCGTTTCCCTAAGCTGAGATCCTCCTCACCGCCAACTCCATCAGAGGCTCCAGAAACGATTTGAGGCTCTCCAGCGCCTCGCCGCCGCACCTCTCCAGCGCCTCCTTCCTCACGTAGAGGAACACGTGAGGCGCCCTCCTCCAAGCCTCGTTTACCGCCTCCACAAGCGGAGAGATCTTCGAAATCGCTATGGGGCCCATGGCGGTGGATATGTACAAATCTTCGGCGTAGGGATCAAAGCTAACGTAGGAGATTATGACGTCTTCATACGACAGGCCACATCCGCCCCCCAGCTCCACGTTAAGCCTCTCCACTAGCTTCTTCCTCAGCCTATCCACGAGAGCCCAGTGGAGAGGCCCCAGCCTATCCACCACCTCGTTGATCCTGGCCGGGTCCCTGAAGACCTCTATGAAGTCCTTCTCCCTCTTCCACAAAGCGACGTACTGCGGCGGCCTCCTAGAGAGAAGATCCCTGAACCTGGGGTCTCTGGAGAAGACCGAGACGAAGTAGTCGTCCGTGGCCTTCCACACCACCTCGCCCTCTGCCTGACCTGCGACGAACTTAGCCAGATCGCACAGGTACTGGCACACAGCGCCGTCTCCCCCGCCGTCTGAACACCTCGCTATGTTGTCCGCGAGGATGTTCCGCGCGATCTCTGTAAACAGCACGGTCTTGTGGTGTAGATAGACGTGCCGGTATAGGTTGTACCTAGTTATGAGGTACCCCTCCAGGTTCACCCTGGCCTTCTCGTTGAACTGGAGCCTCCCGCCGACCACCTCCAGGTTTTCGATGACCCTCTCCAGGTCTATGTGGGTGAAGCTGGTGCCCACCGCGGCCCCCGTGAAATACATGTCGCGCATTATGTAGTCCAGCCTGTCTGCGTCTAACACGCCGGATAGTATAACGCCGAGAGGCGCATACCTCCCGCCCCCCTCGAAGAGGAGCTCCTTGACGAGCTCCGGGCTGTACCCAAGCTCCGACAGCCTCGGCCCCAGCTTCTCCAGGAGAAGTCTCGTCGTCACCTCATGCGGCTTCCCCACGTCGAACAGAGCTAGATCCACGTCGACGCACCCCCTCTTCGCCGCCATGTGCAACAGCTCCCTCGTCAAAACCTCGAAGGAGTGGGAGAAGGGGAGGTGGCCGATGTCGTGGAGCAGGGCGGCGACCCGCAGATGCCTCAGCGCCTCCTCGTCTAACGACCCCAGCTGCTGAAGTATCCTCTCGCCGATTAAGGTGGCGATGTGCATCACGCCGAGGCTGTGGTCGAATCTGGTGTGGGTGGCAGTCGGGTAGACCAGGTAGACGAAGCCCAGCTGTTTTACATACCTAAGCCTCTGGATAAGCGGCTCTCCATCGATCAGCTTAACCTCCTCCTCCGTCAGCTTTATGAAGCCGTGGATGGGGTCCCTAATGGCTTTTCTATACTGCACGCCACCAGCGGAGACCCATATAAAAAGGACTTCCCCCGAGAAACGCAAAAATAGCCGGAGCCACATCGCCAAGTGCGCGTGGCAGTAGTCGGCGCGGGTCCGGCGGGGCTCTCCTTCGCCTCCAGATTCGGAGACGCCGACGTCTACGAAGAACACCACGAGGTGGGGCTCCCCCGACACTGCACAAGCCTAGTGGGCGGCGGGGCGGCGCGGAGAGCCCAGCTGCCAAACGGCGTTGTCCTTAACCAATACAGGGAGCTGTTGATCACCGACCTCCAGGGGCACTCCATCCGCTTCAAGCTGAGAGACCCAGTGTTGCTCCTCGACAGGCCGGGGCTTGAGCAGAAGCTCGCCGAGGGGGTACCCCGGATACACTTAGGCAGAAAGGTGGTAGACATCAGAGGGGGGTATATACACACCGCCGACGGCTCTAGACGCGGCCCCTACGACTACATAGTGGTTGCGGAGGGCGCGGCGAGGAGGATCTCCAGAGCCTACGGGCACGTGGTTAGGTTGCCGGGGCTCCAGATAGACGTGAGAAGCGACGTCGGGCTCCACGGCATCACTGTGGTGTACAACCAGAGGCTCTCCAGGGCCTACTTCGCCTGGATAGTGGAACTCGACAGAGGTCTCTACAGGGTGGGGTTGGCCGACTTGTGTTGCACCGTGGAGAAGCTGAACAAGCTGGTCAAGCTGGTGGGTGGCCGACCCGCGGGGAAGCCCTTCGGAGGGGGCGTCCTGGCGGGGCCTCCGCTGAGGCGTCTAGTGGAGGGGAGAGCCGTGTTGGTGGGAGACGCGGCCGGGCTCGTCAAACCTCTCAGCGGCGGGGGGATAGCGCTGGCAGTAAAAAGCGGCCGTCTCGCGGCTGAGGCCCTGGCGGAGGGGAGGCCCGAAGGCTACGAGGAGTCAACGGCCGCCCTAAGGCTCAGGCTTAGGGCCGCCTTCGCCGCGTTTAGAGCGCTGTACGGTTGGCGGCTGGTGGACCGCCTCCTCCGCCTGCTAGACGGCGGAGAGTACGTGGCGGTCGACTACGACGACCATGTAAAAACGCTGGCCGTAGCCGCGTTGCTAGACCGCAGATCCTTAAAAGCTGGGGTGGAGCTCCTCAGATATCTAGCGAGTAATCGCTATGCTCTTCATCTCATCTAGCAGCTTCGCGCCGGGGCCCTGGAAGTACTTGTAGACCGGCTCCAGCGCGGCGACGAGCGCCTCAGCCGCGGCGGCTTTTAAGTCGGCTGGGTGGATCTTGCCCTCGCGGTAGAGAGACTCAAGCTCCTCGTATCTCCACACCTCCAGATCGCCGCCGTATTTCTCCGGCCTCTTTATCACTAGGGGGGCTCTCCTCTCCTCGCGGAATGCAGAGATGCGGAGGAGCTCCAACACAGGGTTGTACTCCGTGTCCCGCGGCGGGCAGTATGCCCTCGCTATCTTCTGGCGTATCTCCTCGGGGCTGTCGTGGACGAAGATGGCGCTCTGCGGCACGCTCTTGGACATCTTAAGCTCGCTGAGCTCCTCCCTGCTGGTGGGCTTCGACGTGATGTTCAACGCCGGGAGTAGCTTGTGGTGAAGCGCGACCGGCTTCACCCTCTTGCCGTCTACCTTCAGAGGGTAGAACCTGACCTTGTCCGCCACATCTCTAGCCAAGACGTGGGCCCTCCTCTGGTCGATCCCGCCGTGTGGTATATGGGCCTCCAGGGCGAACACGTCGGCTACCTGGAGAGGCGGGTAGACGAGGTAGGCGAGGGGTATCGACTCGCCCATCTTACGGCCCAGGATAGTCAAGCTGTGCCTCACCTGAGACAGGGTGAGGTGGCGGGTTATGTCCATGAGTAGAAGCCAGTACTCGTCGTTGTGGTGGTACAGGTCGGACCCAAGTATGAACCTGGTCGCGTCTGGGTCGCCCCCCAGCGACTCAATGATCCTCTTAAAAGTCTCCACGTAGTACGTCACCGCAACCCTCCTAATCACCTCCAGATCCCCACCCAGCTTGTTGTTGAGCCAGGAGTGTATATCCGCGAGAAAGATCTGTGTCCTCACGCCCGCCCTCTGCAGATCCACAACCTTAGACATGCTGACGATGCCTGTCCCTATGTGGATAAAGCCGCTTATCTCAAACCCTATGTAGTGATTCAGCCTATACCCAGCTTGGAAAAGCTCCCTAAGCTCCTCTACCGTTATCACCTCCTCCGTGGGGTACCTAAGGACGAGAGACAGCCTCTCCTCAACATCCATAGGACCCGAGAAACAGAAGTATTTTAACGTCAGCACCGTACATACGCAAGAGATCACACCGCCAACGCCTCCCCCCATTAGATCTGTGGTGCGGGCGGAGGCTACCGGCGCCGGTTTTCCGTTAAAAAGACGTGTGGGGTGTGGGCTGTGGATGTGTGTCTTGAGAGAGTTCTGAGGGGGGAGGCGCCTCGTGACGTCTTCACGGCTAGGGGCCACGGCAACATCACGGCGTCTAACACTAGGACGTTGGAGATTACGAAAGACCCCTTTGTGACAAGGCGCGGGGACTGCATAGTGGCGTGTTGCTCCGAGAAGGCGGCTGGTGAGCTAGACGTCGTTGAGGCTCTGGCGGCGGTGGGGACGGTGGTGATCATCATAGACGCGGGGGTCGCGTGGGACGCCGTCGTTGGTCTGACGCCGCGTCGGAGACCAACCTCCAGGTGGCGTATCGTGGCTAGGAGGAGCTTCTACGTGGACGACTCGACAGTTGCCGTGGGGATTGACAAAGCCGCCTCGGGGCTAGACAGAGCGCTTGTCGCGGCTCTCAGAGGGGGGGCTCCGGTGAAGATAACCGTTGGGGTTTGTCCCGGCGAAGCTTTTAAATAGCGCCGTGGGGGCGGCCGTATGTCCAAGATACAGGAGCTTAAGGCGCTTCTCGCGAGGAAGCTCTTCCACGTGGTCTTCGTCGCGCTCGTGGCGGTTCCGCTTTTTGTCCAGATACCTCCGGAGCCCTACATCGCGCTTCTCGCGCTGGCAAGCGGCGTACTGTATTCGCTACAGATAAAGGAGCCCTACGCCTGGGAGGAGCTACGTCAGAACTTCTTCAAGACTCTGGAGGAGCTCTTCGCGAGGCTTGAGGCTCTTCTCCCCCTGGACAAGCCAGAGCTAAAGACCCAGTACCAAAACGCCTTGAGGCAGCTGGAGCTGTTGATATCCATGGCCGAGCGGGACTACGAGAGGAGACACGGCTACCTGGGCATACTCATGGGCTCCCTCGGCTTCCTAATAGCCACAGCCGCCTTCGGCCCTCGGCATCTTCCAGCCGCCGTGGTGAGCATGGCGGTTTACGACGCCGTAAGCGCCGTGGCCGGCACCATCTTCGGCGGGAGGAGGATCTTCGGCAAACTCACCACCTGGGGCACCCTCCTTGGCTACCTCGCCAACACGGCCGCCCTGGTTGCGGTGGGCATGCCGTTGCTCCACGCGTTGGCGGTGACGGCCATGGTCGTAGCCGCGGACGCCCTCAGCCACGAGGACAACCTAACGATACCCGTCGCCGCCGCCGGGGGATCCTACCTCCTCTCCCTCCTGTAGAAGACCCCCTCGACCCTCACCCCCAAGGCCCTAGCCGCCGCCGCCAGCCTGCCGTCGTCTGTGACCAACACGCAGCCTCTCTCGAGCGCCAGCGCGAGGAGGGACGCGTCGGCGCGCGACAGCCCGGCGAACCTCTTCAACAGCTCCTTCACCCTCCGCTCGTCCACCTCCGCGACCTCCACCCGCAGTATTTCAAGGGCGGCCTGGGCCCTGGGGTCCCTCAGCTCCTCAGCCGCCTCCCTAGTTGTATACAACGCCCCCGAGAAGATCCTCATATCTCTGCCGTGTATGAAGGCGGAGGCGTCCAGCACGTAGCAGCTCATATGCTCCTGAGCCGCTCTAGAACCCTGTTTAGGAAGCGGAACTCGCCAAACACCGCAAGCCTAAGCCTCCGATCTCCCCTCCTGATTTCGAACCTCCGGCCTGGCCTGCTCTCTCTGCCGTCACAGACGAGGACCGCGTCTTCCGAGGTCTCCACCAGCACCCTCCCGGCGGAGAGAACAAGCGGCCTGAGGTAGAGGGTGAAGGGGGCTATGAACGATATCACCACGACCTCCGCCCGGAAGTCCACCACAGGCCCGAAGGTGGAGACGACGTATCCCGAGGCGCCGTGCGGCGTGGAGACTATCACCCCGTCTGCTCTACCCTCCAGCTCCCCCCCGTCGCTCTCTAGCCTAAAGCTGAGGAGCCTCCCCATCTCCCTCCTGTATATAGAGAACTCGTTTAACGCGGTGCAGTCGCCATACACGAGCGTTGAGAACTCCAGCACACCGTAGTCCCCCCTCTCGACCCTCCCCACCGCCTCCTCTATCGAAAGCGGGGCGTCAGAGCTACGGTAGAAGTTCACCCTCCCCAGCCCCATGTGGACAACCACGGCGTCTAAGAGACAGGGGTGTCTCCTCAGAGCCTCAAGCAACGTCCCGTCGCCGCCCAGGATGAACACGTGGCTGTAGCTCCCCCGGCAGTCCAGCTCCACAGCGCCGTAGCGTCTCATGAAATCCTCCGCAAGAGGCTTAAGGTCGGGTCTGTAGAATACGGCGTACACCCCCACAGAGGTGGGGCAGGTTAATATATGTTAAAAAAGGGGGATTTACAGGAGGTGCTGGAACTCCTCCAGGCCCAGCCTCCTCAAGGTCTCGTACGTCGGCTTGCCGTCAACCCAGCCCCTCGCGGCGTAGTACTCCTTGATCCCCTCCTCGAACATCTTCACCGCGCTGTGGCCCTTGGCAGGCCCCGTGGGGATCTCCTTCCTAAGCCGAGGCGGAAGCTCGTCCTTCACCCACCTGCCCTCCTTGACGTGGAACAGCCTCTCCACGTTGAATATACGCTCGCCGATTGTGAGTAGCTCCTCCGGCGTTACATCCCAGCCGAAGCCCACGTTGAAGAGGTGCGCTAGGTCTCTCTCGAATAGGCCGTCCTTATCCAGCGTGTCGAACTTGCAGAAGGTCACCGAGTCGGACAGAGCCATTAGGTGTTGCGCATACACCACCAGCTTCACCTGCTTCTTTATACACTCGGGCGACTCGCAGAGCGGGTCCACCTTCTCCGGCACGCCGAGCACCTCCCAGGTGGGGCTGTAGGCCTCGAGGTGGTCGCCTCCGCGGTTTGCGGTGACGTACGACAACGCGAAGCCCTTCAGAGCCCTCGGGTCGTAGGCCGGGAAGCCCTGTCCCCTAGATCCCACGAAGGCCTCAGGCTCGCCGTATTTCATGGCGAGTCTGTAGTCGCCCTCGGCCAAGTCGTCGCCTATTCCGTCCCTATACGCCATCTTGTAGACGAGGTCTATAAGCGGAGCTGGGTCTCCCCACTCAAGCGGGATATTCAACTTCCCCTTCTTCGCGAGCTCTATGGCCGTCGCCAGCGTGTTGCCGAGGGAGATCGTGTCGAAACCGAGCTCGTTCGCCAGCTTGATAAGCTTCAGAACGGCCTCGGGGTTGCCGTTGCCGAGGTTGGCGCCGAGTGACCAGGTGCTCTCGTACTCGTACTTGGCCTTACCAATGAACTTATACGGGCCCGACTTCACCTCCACCATCTGGGTACACGCTATGGGGCACTGGGCGCAGCCGTGCACCTCAGCGACGTAGTTCTGCTTTATGTGCTCCCCAGAGATCTTCTCGGCCTCCTCGAAGTAGCCAGTCTCGAAGTTCCGCGTGGGGAGGCCCCCCACTGCGTTTATGATGTTCATCAGGAGGTTCGTGCCGTATGTGTGCAACGCCTTAGAGGTGCCGGCGTTGGCCAGCCTCTGCGCCAGCTTCCCAGACTCCTCTATCCACCTCCTCCTGTCGACCACCAGCGAGTAGAGGTCGCGGGTGCCCCACACGACAATCCCCTTAAGCCTCTTAGACCCCATCACGGCTCCCGCCCCGCCTCTGCCGGCGAAGCGCTCGTAGTCGCTGAACCTAATGCCAGCTATACGGGATAGGTTCTCCCCGGCGGGCCCTATGGTGGCGACGCCCGCCTTGCGCTCATCGCCTTCAAACCCCGCGTCCTCCAGAAGAGCCTTGGTGGCCGCGCCGGTCCACTTCCCCCAGATGTGTTTAGCCGGCCTTATGCTCACCTCCCCCTCCTTGATTAGGATGTAGACCGGCTCCTCCGCTTTGCCCTCCACGATGATGCCCTCGTAGCCGGCCTTCCTCAGCATGTAGGCGAAGTTCCCGCCGGCGTTGGTGTGGGTGAGGGACCCCGTCAGGGGGGACTTCGTGACTACCGTAATTCTGCTGGTCGCCAGCGTGGCCAAACCGCTTAGAGGCCCGGCGAATATGTACAGTTTATTGCTGGGCGAGTAGGGGTCGATGCCCCTCGGGATCTCCTTCAGGGCGAGGTAGGAGGCTAGGCCTCTCCCGCCCAGGAACCTCCTCACCAAGTCCTCCTTATACACCTCCTCCGTTATCTTCTGCGTAGATAGATCCACCCGCACCACTCTAAACACAACCATATGTAGCACATCGACCAGATTTTTAAATATTGTCGTCATCTACATTTTTACATCTCCTCCATGAGACAATGTTGAGAAGTTGTAGTAAAGGATATAAACGCGGGGATCTGGAGAGGCGGTGGGCGGCCGCCCCCTCTACAGAGTTGGGGCAGAGGTGCCGCAGGTTGGGGCGCTGGCCTTCGGCGTTGTGGACCGGGGGACCAACGTGCTAGAGGTGAGGCCCACCAGCGTCTGCGCCCTCTCCTGCGTCTTCTGCTCCGTCAACGCAGGCCCCGCCTCTAGGGCGAGGTGGGCTGAGTACGAGGTGGAGGTCGAGGCGCTTCTAGCCGCGCTGGAGGAGGTGGTCAGGTATAAGGGGGTAGACGACGTAGAGGTGCACGTGGACGGGATGGGCGACCCCGGAAACTACCCCCATCTGGCCGAGCTTATCGAGGGCGCCAAGTCGATAAAGGGGGTGGCGCTTGTGTCTATGCAGACGCGGCTCTACATGTTGGACGAGCGCAAGCTGGAGGAGCTGGCCAAGGCTGGGCTAGACAGGATAAACGTCAGCATCGACGCGCTGGACCGCGCCCTAGCCAAGAGGTTGGCGGGGGCTGAGTGGTACGACGTGGAGAAGGTGCTACGCCTAGTAGAGGCGGCCCTCGGCGCCGGGATCAACGTCGTGGTGAGCCCGGTGTGGGTGCCGGGGCTAAACGACGGCGAGATGCCCAAGATTGTGAGGTGGGCCGTGGAGAAGGGCGTGGGCAAAGGCGTCCACACCCCCGTTTTGATACAGAAGTACATCCCGCACAAGAGGGGGCGGCGGGTCAAGGCCAGGCCGATGACGTGGGGCGAGTTCTGGAGGAGGCTAAAAGGCCTTGAGAGGGAGCTGGGGGTTCCGCTGACGCCGCGCCCCGGGGAGTACAACATACACAAGGCCCCTCCTCTGCCAACGCCGTATAAAGTCGGCGAGTCGGTGGCCGTGGAGCTAGTCGCCAGGGGGATATTCAGGGGGGAGATGCTCGGCGTGCCCGTGGCGAGGAGGGGCTCCGCCGTGTGGGACAGGGTCTTCACAGTGGCGTTGGGAAGAGGCGCATCAGACGAGCTCGTGGGGCGGAGGATAAAGGTGCGGGTCTTGGAGAACCGGCACAACATCTACATAGCTACGCCAGAGGGCCGTTGACTATATAAAGCCGGGCGGTCCTATATACATGGTAAAGATCAAGGTGCGTTCCTCCGCCTGGTACGACGGCGTAGACAACGCCTCGCACAGGTCCTACCTAAGGGCCGTCGGCTTCACGGAGGAGGACTTCGCCAAGCCCCTGGTGGGGGTCCTCGCCGCGTGGTCGGAGCTGGGGCCCTGCAACTACCACACCCTCGATCTGGCCAGGTACGTGAAGGAGGGAGTTAAGGAGGCCGGCGGCGTTGGGCTGACGGCGCCTACCATCGTCGTAAACGACGGCATAAACATGGGAACCCCGGGGATGAGGTACTCCCTAATTAGCAGGGACCTAATCGCGGACACCATAGAGGCGCAGTTCAACGCCCACGGAGTAGACGCTTGGGTGGGCATAGGCGGATGCGACAAGACGCAGCCGGGCATAATGATGGCCATGGTTAGGCTGGACCTCCCCGCCGTCTACCTCTACGGCGGCACGGCGGAGGCTGGGTGGCTCGGCGAGCGGGAGCTCACCATAGAGGACACCTTCGAGGCAGTGGGGTCCTACCTGGCGGGGAAGATCACGCTGGAGGAGCTCAAGAGGATAGAGGAGCTCTCCTTCCCCACCTACGGCACGTGTCAAGGCCTCTTCACGGCCAACACCATGGCGATGCTTTCGGAGGCCCTCGGCCTAGCCCTCCTCGGCTCTGCGTCGCCCCCCGCCACCTCGGCCAGACGCAGGGCCTACGCCGTGGCTTCCGGACGCGCCGTTTTAAAAGCCGCCGAACTCGGCGTAACCCCCCGCAGGGTGGTCACATACGACGCCATCTACAACGCCGCGGTGACGCTGTTTGCCACGGCGGGCTCCACCAACGCGATACTCCACCTCCTGGCCATAGCCCATGAGGCGGGGGTGAAGTTCACCCTAGACGACTTCGACGAGATAAGCAGGAGGGTACCCGTCATAGCCGCCCTACGGCCGGCGGGGCCCTACGCCATGCAGGACCTCGACAGAATAGGCGGCGTGCCGAGGATACTCAAGAAGCTCTACAAAGCCGGCTTCCTCAGGCCGGAGGCCCTCACAGTCGAGGGCGAGACCATAGGCAAGCTCCTGGAGAGGTGGCAACCCCCCGCCGTGCCCGAAGACGGCATCCTCTACAGCGTGGAGAAGCCCTACAAGCCCTACTCCGGCATCAGAATCCTCAGAGGCAACCTAGCCCCAGACGGCGCCGTGATGAAGATAGGCGCCGCCGACAAGCTGAAGTTCGAGGGGACGGCCAAGGTATACAACGGAGAGGCCGAGGCCTTCAAGGCGGTGGCCGCCGGCGAGATAAAGCCCGGAGACGTCGTGGTGATAAGATACGAGGGGCCGAAGGGCGCCCCAGGCATGCCAGAGATGCTTAAAGTCACCGCCGCCATCGTCGGCGCTGGCCTCGGCGAGGCGGTAGCCCTGGTGACAGACGGCCGCTTCTCAGGAGCCACCCGCGGCATAATGGTGGGACACGTCGCCCCCGAGGCGGCCGTGGGAGGCCCCATAGCCCTAGTAGAAAACGGAGACAAAATAGCCATAGACGGCGAGACAGGCCGCATAACCCTACAGATCCCCCAGGAGGAGCTGGAGAGGAGAAGGAAAAACTGGACGCCGCCGCCCCCCAAATACTCCGGAGGACTCCTCGCCAAATACGCCGCACTGGTCCAACAGGCGGACAAAGGCGCGGTCACCACACCACCACGATAACTCCAGAAACCAACGCATCCGCAGGTGCGCTCCATACGGCACACACTGCGGCCCCACCCGGGGGCCTGCCACGGGAGTGGCGTAACTACGGCGCATTCCGTCTACAGCCCCGCCGGTCCGACATCGTTCAGGCCCAGCCCGCGGCAGGTTTGAAAACTTCGAAAAAAGCATGGGCCGAAAAACCGCCTACAGGTGCCGCCCGCGTTGCGGCCGAGACGCCACATCCTGCCGCCGACCTGCGGCTGCCGCAGTGGGGGCACGCCACCACTGGATAAAGCCGCTGGACACCCTGCAAGTGGAAGCGGCGAAGCGCGGCCTTCTCCAGGTCGTTAGGCGAGCCCCCGAAGAACCCGCCGTAGAGACAGGTGGTAGAGTAGGAGGGAAAAATTAGCGGGTTCTGCCCCTCATGCGCCTTAGTATAAACAGCGCGGAGGCGGTTACGACCACACCGGCGGCCACCGCCGCCGCGTAGGCCACAGGCGGCGTGGGGGGTATAAGGAGTGTCATTCCGGTCATGTTTCTAGGCACAAACTTCACAACCGTGTTGTTGTGGCACATCCCGGCGAGCTGGACGAGTCTCGTCACGATGCGCCTCGCCGTAGATATGTTAAAGCTGTGCTCGTCTGGGATCGGGATTATGAAGCCGAGACTATATCCGTCGTAGGGCATGTGTATGAGCCCCTCTACGGCTACCACGCGGCCGTAGAAATCCCTAAACTCCCTGACGGTGCCAAGCTCTTTTTCAAGCTCAATAACGGCCCTCCTATACACCTCCACCTGCTCCTCCGTGACCCTTTTTTCGCCGTATAGTATCACCAGTACATCCACCGGAAACTCGGCACGCGGGAGCTCGCCCAAGAAACGCCAGACCTCGTCGACATGGGCATAGGGGGCACTCACGGTGATTGTGACGCCGTCATATGGATCGTCTGCAACAATGTAGGCGTAAACTGGGCCTCTCCTCATCTCGTACTCGACGGCGGGTTGCCAGATAGAGCTGTTCGCCCTACTGGACCTCTCAGCGTCTCGTCCCGTTTTGTTAATCTCTTCGATGTCTACTGAGATCTTTTTAGGCTCCACAGCGCCCAACTCCTCCAGCTTCTTTAGGAAGCTCTCCCTGTCTCTCAGATACTGCTCAATCTGTTTAGTTCCTTTGATGTACTTTTGGTAAGCATCCCCATAGCCAGTAGAGTTGTCGAAAACCACGGGAGTGCGTCCTAATTCGTACACCCCCATTTTCCCCTCCTTATCTACTATTATGTAGAACCTACAGCCGTTTACAGTATAGATGTCGTCGTAGGGGATGTAAGAGGGATCCCTATTGCTTACATCGATGACCTTGATATAGAACGGCGCGGCGGCCGCCAACGCCGCTAGAATAACTAGCGGCACCACCGCACCTGCAACTCTCATAATAATATTAGTCCATTAATATATAAAGTTTAGAGATGCACAACGTCGTAGAGCCGGGTGCGGCTACAGATAAGGTACAGCGTGTCTCCGCGTTGGGGGCCTCGTAGCTCGACTGCCCACGGCGCTGTTGGGCAGTTCGGCGGGCCGAAGAGGGCGGGAGTGCGCTAAGGCCGTGCGGTTAAGGCCGGTTCTGTGCCTGACCGCGCTTGGTGAGCTACAGTAGCTCGCCTAGCGCCTTGTCTAGGGCTTTGGCCACCTCTACTCCTTTTTCGGTCAGCGTCACTACGCCGTCTCGCTCGGCGATTAGGCCCCTCTCCCTTAGGTACTCCAGATACTCCAGGTATCTCGGGTAGTTGAGCTTGGTCCTCATGTAGAGTGCGGTCCTCCCCATGGGGCCCCTTAGCAGCAGGAGGAGGATTCTGGCGACTACGTCAAGGTCGAACTTAGCCATGCGGCCAGCCTCCTCCTCGCCCTGTAGTAGTGGGCGATGCCCCAGGCGCCGGGGATGGAGAGGGCGAGGTAGAGGGGAGAGGCGTAGAGCAGAGCCAGCGACGTGGCCACCGCCGCCGCCGAGAGGGGGCGAAGGGCCTTGAACCTCCTCCACCTGCAGAGGGGCCCGCGGCAGAGAGATAGGTAGAGGCCGTAGCCGTACAGGACAACCCCGGCCCCTCCCAGCGCGACCGCCCAAGGCGGAGGGACAGGCGCTACGGAGAAGGCGCCGTAGTAGGAGGCCCCGAACCCGTTGAGGAACGAGGTGTTGGATAGCGCGACAGCCGTGAGGTTGTACAAGCTTGCGTTGTCGTAGATAATCGTCTGGTTTGACGACGCCGAGGCGATGATGTGCGGCACGGGGGAGGTCTCCTGTTGGCTGTATGGGGAGGCGGCCGGCGTAGAACTACCATTACTAAAGGCGAGTAGCTCAAACGCCGCCGGCTCGCCGTGGTGAACAAACCAAGGCAACAACTGAAGTATCAGCAGGGCGACAGCCGCCGTGGAGATCGCCAGAGCCGCGACCAGCCTCTTCATCCCGCCATACTTCGCCGGCAACCGCTATATAAATGTGATGTACCGACTGTACATCCACGCGGCGGCCCCCAGGGGAAGACAGCGGCCGACCTCTAAGCGGACGCCTCTCCCGCGGCCCCCTCCGAGGACTTAGGAAAAACCGCCGGGGGGGGGGGACTACGCGCTGAGGCGGCTCCCGCCGCTGGGCCGCGGGATATAACCCACGTGGGATAAGGCAGGTGTATGTACTGCCAGTACATCAGGTTTAAAAGCTAAAAGGAGGTTCCTGTCATGAGGCTGTGGGCTCTGCTACCGGTTACGTTGGCTTTGGTAGTGTTGCTGATCTTCATCGTGTCTCTTAAGGAGGCGTCCACGCACTCTCCTCCCACGTCTCACACATCTGCTCCTGCGCCTCTGGAGAGCGGTAGCTATGGCGACTTCGCCGTCAGTTTCTATAAGAGAATAGCCTTGGAGAGACTTCGCGAAAACCTTGTCCTCTCGCCGTATTCCGTGTATAAAGCCTTTGCCATGGCCTACGCGGGCGCGGCTGGGGAGACTAGGGAGGAGATCGGGAGGGTGTTCGGCTTCGGCGACGACGTCTGCGCCTTGGCTCAGGCTGGGCGGGGGGTCGAGGAGGCGGTGGCCGCGTGGGTGCAACTGGGATTCCCGCTGAGGGAGGAGTACGAGCGGGAGCTGTCTTGTCTAGGGGCGGAGCTGAGGCGGGTGGATTTCGCGGAGCGCTCCGCGCTGGTCGAGATAAACAGATGGATAGAGGAAAAGACCAGGGGATACGTAAAGGACTTGATCCCTACTGACTACCCGCGTAGCCAGGATATACGCGTTGTATTGACTTCAGCTCTGTTTTTCAACGGTAGTTGGTGGCCGCTCCAGTTTGGGCGTATTGGGAAGAGAGAATTCCAGGGGGTAGGCCCGGTGGAGTTTATGAAGCTTGACCTTGGGTCTTGCGTCCCCTCGCTCAGGGGGCGCGTCTCTGCCGATCTCACGGTGGTGGAGCTCCGGTTTGAAAATACAGATGTAGCTATGTACGTCATAATGCCAAAGTCGCTTGAGGACTATGTAAAAGGCTTGACCTATGAGAAGTTGAAGAGAGACATCACCGAATTGCCGGACGAGATCGTCGCCGTAACGATGCCTCTATTTACCGCAGAGTTTAAAGACTCTCTCAAAAAGGTATTAATCGACATAGGCATACGCTCAGCATTTGACAAAACCAGAGCAAACTTCACCCGGATGTCGCCTATCAGGATTTATATAGACGAAGTTTTCCACGGCGCGTACATAAAAGCTGATGAAAAAGGTGTTGTAGCAACAGCCGCCACTGCCGTCGTATTTGTGCCCGTTTGTGCTAAGGTTGGAGGCATGGAGGTGGTAATAGACAGGCCCTTCCTCTTCGTCTTGGCGGATCGGAGAGACGGCACGATCTACTTCATAGGGCATGTGGTTAAGCCCTAGCGCTGTAGGTACCACTGGAAGAGCACGATGTTTTTCTCGACGGTCTCCGGATGTACGCCGAACTCCTCAGCAGCCCTGTGGGAGTCGTAGCGAAGTCCGTGTTTTTTCGCGGCGTAGTAGAGCAACGCCGCCACGACGCCCTCGGGCTTAAGGCCGTCTAGGGCGCCCCTTGATTTGAGGACGGCGTAGAGGGACTCCACCTCCTCCGCGACGGCGGGGCCGTACCTCTGCCTCACCTGCTCTAGGAGTTGCTCGACGCGGTTTCTGGGGTAGCGGATGCCGACCTGGAAGAGGCCGCTGTATTTCCTGTAGACGCAGAGGAGGGAGACGCCGTATTTCGCCGCGATTTTGTCCATGGAGGTGGCCTCGCCTGCTCTCTTCCGGCAGAGGTACTCGGCGGCCGCCAGTAGGCATCTGTCCTCCCCCCCGCCGGCGCTGGAGACCACCTCCTCGATGCACCGGCTAAGTGGGTCGTCCCTCCTTTGCCAGTAGGTGAACACGTTGGGCTGCGTTGCTGTTTTTTATACCTGTCGGCGAAATGTTAATTAGTGGCGCCAATCCGACGCACGTGTCGGCCGCGTTGAAGAGATACGACGTGGAGAAGCTGGCGGTCGCCACGGTGGCGTCGCACACCGCGTTGCAGATCTTGAGGGGGGCGAAGAGGTTCGGCTTCAGGACCATCGCCGTGGCCGGCAGGGCAGACGCCGCCGAGTTCTACAGGCAGTTCGGCTTCATAGACGAGGTGTGGACAGCCGACTTTAGAAACTTCGTGAAGACGGCGGAGAAGCTCGTGGAGGCCAACGCGGTGCTCGTGCCCCACGGCTCCTACGTGGAATACGTAGGCTGGAGGCAGGCGCTTGAGGCGCCGGTCCCCACCCTCGGCTGCAGAGAGCTGATAAGGTGGGAGGCGGATCAGTACAAGAAGATGGAGCTCCTCCAGAGAGCCGGCGTCCCCACGCCGAGGGTCTACAAAACGCCGGAGGAGGTGGATAGGCCCGTCATAGTTAAGCTCTTCGGCGCCAAGGGGGGCAGGGGGTACTTCCTCGCCAGAGATAGAGAGGAGCTGAGGAGGAGGCTGGCCGGCCTAGGCGAGTACATCATCCAGGAGTACGTATTCGGCGTGCCGGCCTACTACCACTTCTTCTCCTCCCCCGTATACGGCAGGGTGGAGGTCTTCGGCGCAGACATCAGGTACGAATCTAACGTAGACGGGAGGACCTTCGGCTGGGTGGAGCCCACCTTCGTCGTCGTTGGCAACCTCCCCCTGGTCCTCAGGGAGTCTCTGCTCCCAACTATATGGAAATACGGCGTCCAGTTCGCCAAAGCCGTCGAGGAGGCGGTCGGCTGCAGGCTGGCGGGGCCCTACTGCCTGGAGTCCATAATAAGGGACGACATGTCCATCTCGGTCTTCGAGTTCTCAGGGCGTATCGTGGCTGGGACCAACATATACATGGGCTACGGCTCGCCCTACTCGGTCCTCTACTTCGACAGGCCTATGGACATGGGGGAGAGGATAGCCCACGAGATAAGGGAGGCCGCCCGGAGGGGCCGCCTAGAGGACCTCTTCACGTAGTGACTTCAGAGAGCCTCCCCTGCTCGGCGGCTTCGCGGATCTCCATAGCTATCCTCCGCCCAATCGATATCGGCTTGCCGAAGTAGAGCTTGGAGTACTGCCCCCCGACCCCTATGTATACGTTGGTGCCGCCGCCTATCCTCGGCGCGACGTCGTAAACCACGAGGTCCAGCTGAGGCGTCACTATGAACTGGAGGGTGAAGGGCCCAATCACCCCCGGAGGTACGAGGCGGCGGGCCGCCTCCACGAATCTGTAGCCGACGTCGAACACCTTCTCGAGGAGGGACTCCCGTATCGTCGCAGGCTCGTGGCCCACCTCTATGTACCTCACCTCCGGGTCGACCTCCAGCTGGTCTCTGGCCGGCAGGCGGAACACCCCGTCTAGGTTGCTCTGTATCCTCCTGTCGAAGCTGTGTAGCTCAAGCCGCCTCCTCATTACCGAGTAGAAGTAGTTGGCGTTGAAGTGGGCGCCGAGGACCAGCTCCTCGATGGAGGAGCGCTCTAGGTCCTCCAGCTTTATCACCCCGGCGTCTGCCAGACGCCTGGCCTTCCTGTATAGGTCGTCGCGGTCGCGGGCTACGAAGAACCCCCTCTCGACACGCCTCTCCGCCTCCGGCATCTTGACAATGACGGGGCGGTCCACCTCGTCCGGCCTAAAGGTCCTAGGCCGCCTCACCCCAGCCTCGTCCAGCAGCCGGTAGTAGTTCTGAGGCCCCGTCCTCTCCTCCCACCTCAGTAGGAACCGGTTGCCGAAGATCGGCACCGGGAACTCCCTCTCTATGGCGTCGTAGCCCACGTAGACTGCGAAGGACCTGTTGGGGACAAAAACCGCCTCCTCGGCCTTGAGGACGTCCACGGCCTTTAAGACGTCTCGGTAGTCCTCCAACACGATCAGCTTATCCACCACGGGGAACTCCCTATACGCCCTCTCCCTGCCCCTCTTCGCCACAGCCACCGTCCTCAGCCCCTCGTCTTTAGCGCCGTCTAGCACGTCCAACGCGCTGTGGGAGGCGAGCACAGCAACCGAAACCATGACGCCAGAAGTGGACAACTTTATATATTTCCCGCAACAGTGTAGTATTACTTAAATAGAACCTAAATCTACACCCATAATGGACCTCCTCGCCCCCCTTTCTGCGGTTGTTTTGACATATAGGGAGGTCAGCGCCGAGGCCCTGGGGAAAGTCGGCCAAGAGATGAAGAGGTGCATAGAGAGAAGGGCAAGGGCGTTCCCCATGTACGTCCTCCACACCTGTAGCAGGGTGGAGGCCTACCTCTACGGCGCTCCGCCGGAGGAGGTGCAGGAGGTGGCGGAGGCCTACCGAAGATACGTCGACTCTGTGCGGGTCATAACGGGGGCCGAGGCGGCGCGGCACCTCTTCCGAGTGGCGGCGGGCTTAGACTCGATACTGATAGGCGAGACCGACGTGCTCGGCCAGGTGGAGGAGGCCTTCGATAGACAGGTCAGAGCCGGCTACACAAGAGGCCTACTTAAGACCGTAGTCGAGAGGGCTGTGCGGGTGGGGAAGAGGGTGAGGACGGAGACGGCCATATCTAGGGGGCCTAGGGGGCTGGGCTCCCTATCGATAATCTACGTGTCCCGCCTCCTAGACCTAAGGCAGGCCAAGGCGGCTGTGTTGGGGGCCGGCGCCGTCGGCTCCGGCCTCGCCATGGAGCTGGCTTCAAGGGGGGTTGGGAAGCTCTACATCTTAAACAGGACCTTCGAAAAGGCCAGGGAGGTGGCGGCCAAGACCGGAGGGGAGGCGAGGCCTCTCACCAGGGAGGAGGTGGAGCGCTGTCTGAGGGAGTGCGACGTGGTGTTCTCCTCGGTCCACTCAATGGAGTACGTAATCGACAGGGTGCCGGAGGGAGCCTCGGTGAAGATCGTGGTAGACCTAGGCGTCCCCCAGACCGTGGCGCCCGGCCTGCCCGTGAAGGTCGTGCGGATCGAGGACCTCAGGCAGGTGGCCGAGCAGTACAACGCCGAGCGGGCCGCCGAGGTCGCAAAGGCCGAGGCCATAGTGGAGGAGGAGCTGGCGGCTCTGCCGCGGCTCCTCGCCAGGAGATACGTGGAGGAGACAGTCGCGGCTCTCCTTGAAACGGCGATGACAGCCGCCGAGGAGGAGGGCGCCAGGGCGGGGTGCGACGCCGCGGCTCTAGCCGCGAAAACCACAGTGAAGAGGGTCCTCCTCCCCCTGGTGGAGAAGATGAAGAAGATGGCCGAGGACGGCCAGATGGAGGAGGCCGTGAGGCTGGCCAACGTGTTAACCCAAGCCGTCGGCAGAAAAACATAAAAACCGAGAGAGATCTGCACAAGGGGGCCGTCGTTCAGCCTGGTAGGATAGGGCGGAAGCCCCCTAAAGCGCGGTTCGGGTCCGCGTGAGCCCGGGTTCACGGCAGAGCCGGCCCACAAATCCCGGCGGCCCCACCACCCACACATCGCTATACTGTCGCCCAAGCGCCGTTCTACATATGGCCGTCTGCATAGGCGCGGCAAGCTTTTAACTAGATACGCCGCCAGTTGCATGGCCATAACGCTCTCTCCCGCAGTGGCGGAGCTTTTGAAGAGGGCGGCTGGGGACCGGGATGTAGAGGCTTTCCTCGCAGATCTGTTGGCCGGGAGGCTCGATCCGCCCGAGCGCGTCGAGCTGTATCTCCGCCTACACGAGAAGTACCTCAGGGAGGCCGAGGAGCTGTATAGAGGGGGCGATCTTGTACAAGCCGGCGAGAAGTACTGGGGAGCGGTCACAGCCCTGCTGAACGCGCTGGCCGAGAAAAGGGGAGAGCCGCACTACAGCCACAGAGACTACGCGGTGCTAATCGACAGACTGTACAGAGAGACAAAAGACAGAGAACTCGTCACGGCGTTCGCCATGGCGGAAAGGCTACATGCCAACTTCTACCACAACTTCCTCTCGCCGGAGGGCTTCGAAGTCCACCGGGAGGCCGCGCTGAAGCTCGTGGAGAAGCTAAAAAAGCTGGTCGAGACCTAGGCGTCTACGACCTCGGCTATAGTGACTAGGGGCTTAAAGACGTAGTCCTTGAGATAGTGAACAAACGCGGCTCTGTAAACCCTAAGGGCGTACTTGGCGCCCGGGGCGGCGTCTGTTGAAACCTTTGCTATATAGTTGGCAACGGCTCCATACGCCTGGAAGTTGAAGCCTGCGTGTAGTTTCTTTATAAGGGACGCCACCGTGCTGGGGACTTTGTTGGCGATGAGATCGCCAACGGGAAGGCCCACCCCCAGTGTTCCACCGACGTCTAGAAGAGGCTCATTTTTCATAATCTCGAGGTACCAAAGTGTGTTATAATCTCCCCATTTGCCGTCTATCCCCGTGTAGGTGCGGGTCTCCGCGGGGCTGATGGAGGTCGGCATCTTTGGGATGTAGCCAACCGACCTAAGCGCAATGTTCCCGTTTTCAAAGGCGAGGTTTAGCATGTATAAACTGGCGCGTGTGTCAACCACATTGCATGTGTAGATATCATATACGTCGTAGCCGATGACCCTCCATATTGAAGAGTAGAACATCACAGCCGCCGACTGCCCGTCGGCGGGGGCATAGCCTCCGCTACCTTGCGATATTAGATTGCCCGTGCTCCAGCTGTACTCTCCGGTTATTCTAAGCTCTGTGCCCCACTTCAAGCTAAGTGCACCGTAGGCGTTTAACTTTAGAGCGCTACCGTCTACTTTGTAGCCGAACCAGATATCTTCGCCGAAGGCTTTTGAAGACGAGTCTTTTAGGGCGACTGCCGGAACGTAATCTGGATCCGTGAGATTGACGTCTGAGATATAAAACACCTTGGCCTCTGGACAAGTCGCAAATCTATGGCCGGTGCTCCTCCTGGCGGCCCCCCTCACTCTATATACTCTGCTCCTCAACGCCGGTCTCTCAATTACGTCTGTGTAAAACAGCGGCTCCGCGGGCGCGGTGGGCAGTATGGTAAACAGGGCGTGCTCCGTCGACGTGGGATTGTCTCTCCTCAGCTGTTCTTCAACCCAGCTCTCGGCCTGTCTCTTAACTCTCCTCTTGTCTAGCCTAAGGACGCCGTCTTTTACAGCCACTTCCTCCACAACGCCATCTGGCTCCCACACCAGAAGTGCGTTGAAGTCTACAGGTCTGTCGAACTCGTCTACGAACTTGAGCTCCACCACGTCGTCGTTGCTTGCGAATTCAGATGTCCGTTCAAACCAGTAGCTCCTCGTCTGCGGTCTCGCCGCGTTTTCCGAGACGCCTAGGAGTTGCCAGCCGCCAACCGCCGCAACCGCGCCTGCCACGCCCAACATGAGGAGTCTCCTCCTGGTGATCCCCCACCCCATAGCCGGGAGAGTCTACCATCTTTTTACGTTCGTATTTTGTCGTTTTTTCTATTGTCTACTGCCGTAGTTTTTGAGGACGAGTTCTGGGAATTTTCTGCCGTAGATTATCCTCATCGCCTCTCGGGCCTTGGCTATGGCCTCCGCCGTGGTGTCCCCTGTGATGTTTACGTGGCCCATCTTGCGCCTGGGCCGAGCCTCCGCCTTGCCGTACCAGTATACCTTGCCCAGCCTCTCCAGCTCCTTAATGGGTGGACTGGCGACGCCCAGTAGGTTCACCATGGCGGTGGGCGCTAAGGCGCGCGGCCTCCTGAGGGGGAGGCCGGCGACTGCTCTGACGTGGTTTTCGAACTGGGAGGCGTCTGTCTCTAGGGTCCAGTGGCCTGTGTTGTGGACGCGGGGCGCGATCTCGTTGACGAGGATCCTGCCGCTTCTGTCTTCGAAGAACTCCACGGCGAGGACGCCTACGTATCTACGCCACTCCAGGATCTTCTCCACGTATCTATAGGCCTCGGGCGGCGCCTCGGCGGGGGCGTAGTTCCACACCAGAATGCCCTGGACGTAGTAGTTCTGGGCTGGCGGGTAGAAGTAGACGTCGCCGTCTTCTGACCTAGCCGCCACTATTGAGAACTCCCTCGCGATGTCTACGTACTCCTCCACCAGGAGGGGGCTCTCCGCGGGCGGCCTCTCCCGGGGGAGCAGGTACTGGCCCTTGCCGTCGTAGCCGCCGGAGGGCACCTTGGCGACGGCCCTCCCCCACTTGGCCGCCAGCTCCATAGCCTCTGCGCCATCTCTAGCCACAGCCCAGCGGGGGGTGGGCACCCCCAGCTCGCCGAGCGCCTCCCTTTCCCATATCCTGCTCTTCTTCACCCTGAGGTAGTCCAGGTGGGGCCTCAGCTTGCCCAGCTTGTGGGCGTACTCTGCCACCCCCCACTCCACGTTTTCAAACTCGAAGGTGACGTGGTCCGCCCTCTCCACCTCCCTCAGCGGGTCGCCCGCCCTCGCGGCGCATCTATACGCGGGGGCTTTCGGGTCTGGGTCGTAGACCGCGAAATCCAGGGGTAGCCTGGCTGTTGCCCAACACATCATAAGGGCCAGCTGGCCCCCGCCCAACACCAGGAGACGCATGTCAGTTTAAACGGATACTTATAAAAAATTTGATTCGGCGGCGGGGTTAGCCTTGCTATTTTATTCTACTGCTTAAACTCCCTTATGAAGCTCTTTGAGAGGACTTCGTCCCGCATCTGGGCCATGTGCTTCTTCACCTTCTCCCGGACCTCGGGGTACTTGACGCCCAGTATCCTCGCCGCGAGGAAGGCGGCGTTGGCGGCGCCGCCTATGGCCACGGTGGCCACCGGCGTCCCCCTCGGCATCTGAACTATAGATAGTAGGGAGTCGAGGCCGCCGAGGTGCCTCGTGGGTATGGGCACGCCGATTACGGGAAGAGGCGTGTGGGCCGCCGTCATGCCGGGGAGGTGGGCCGCCCCGCCGGCCCCGGCGATAACCACGTCGAACTTCTCCTCCGCGCCTCTGGCGAATTCGGCCATGAAGTCGGGCGTCCTGTGGGCGCTGACTACCCTAGCCTCGTAGGGGATGCCCAGGGCCTCCAGCACCTCCAGAGCCTCCTTCATAACCTCTAGGTCGTTTATGGAGCCCATGATGACCGCCACCTTCACGTTGGGGGGCAGGCAGCCGCATATATACCACCTGGGGTATTATTTTAAGCATATGTATAAAGGTGTCCGCGTTCTCAACGGCGGGCCTCCTTTTCAGTTTAACCAAGCGATTAAACTTTTATAGCCGCGGCTTTCTAAGCCCATGGCCTTAACGCGGCAGGAGCTGGAGCTTATACGTAGGGGGCTGGGGCGGGAGCCCACGGCGGCTGAGCTCGCCTTCTTCACCTCCCACTGGTCTGAGCACTGCTCCTACAAATCCACAAGGAGGTGGCTCAGGGAGCTCCCAGGCTCCGCGCCGTGGGTGGTCAGGGGGAGGGGGACGGACGCCCCTCTTGTGGAGGTGGCGCCCGGCCTCTACGTCAGCTTCAAGATAGAGTCCCATAACCACCCCAGCGCGGTGGATCCCTACAACGGGGCGGCTACCGGCGTCGGCGGGATAATCCGGGATATCCTAACCGTTGGGGCAACGCCGGTGGCCCTCCTCGTCAACCTACACTTCGGCCCTCCGGAGGATCCCCACGCCAGGTGGATATTCTCCAACGTGGTGAAGGGCATCTCCGACTACGGCAACAGGGTTGGGGTTCCCGTGGTGGGCGGCGAGACGTGGTTCGACGAGGATTTCACCTACACCCCCATAGTCCTCGCCACCTGCGTGGGGGTGGTTGAGGCGGAGGCCGTGCCGAGGGGGGGCGTGGCGCCCGGGGACTACCTCGTGGTGGCGGGACTTGGGGCAGACAGAAGCGGGCTCGGCGGCTCCGCCTTCGCCAGCAAGACCCTGGAGGGGGGCGAGGACCTCGGCGCTGTCCAGGTGGCGGACCCCCTGATGGGGAAGAAGCTGATAGACGTGGTGAGGGAGGCGGGGAGGTGTGTAAAGTTCATAAAGGACCTGGGGGGCGGGGGGCTGGCCACGGCTCTCGCCGAGCTGTCCAGCTGGTTTTCCCTGGGGATCGAGTTCCACCTAGACAAGCTACATGTGCGAGACAGGGCCGCCGCCCCCGAGGAGTTGCTCATAAGCGAGACCCAGGAGCGGCTCATCTTCGTCGTTTCCCCACAGGACCTGCCCTGTCTCGAGGCGGCATTGAGGAGGTACGAGGTGCCCTACTCCATCCCCGGCCGCTTCGTAGAGGGCGGGAGGGTGTGGGTGATGTGGAGGGGGGAGAGGGTTGTGGACATCCCCATCTCTCTCGCAGACGGGGCCCCGGAGGTTCTCTGGCCTCAGGAGCCTTATCAACCGCCGGAGTTGCCCCAGCTCCCCGAGCCGCCTCTGGAGAAGGCGCTGGATCTAGTCCTCTCCTCGCCCAACGTGGCGAAGAAGGAGTCCATATATATGCGGTTCGACTTCGACGTGGGGGTTAAAACGGCGGTGAAGCCCGGGGAGGGCGACGCAGCCGTGTTGAAGCTCTACCAACGCGGGCAGCTGGGCCTGGTGGTGAAGGGGGACGCCAACCCGAGGTACACCTTCCTCGACCCGAGGCTGGGGGCCGCCAACGCCTTTGTAAAAGCCTATAGAAACGTCGCCGTAGTCGGCGGAGTCCCGCTCGCCGCCGTGGACTCGATAAACGTGGGGAGCCCCGAGAGGCCGCGGGTCTACTGGCAGTTCGTCCAAGCCGTGCAAGGCCTTAGGGAGGCGGCCGCCGAGCTGGAGGTGCCGATAGTGGGGGGGAAGGTGAGCCTGTACAACGAGTACATGGGCCGGCCGGTGAAGCCCACCGTCGCCGTTGTAGTGTTGGGCAGAATAGACGACGTGTCTAAGGCCAACAGAGCGATGTGGCGCGAAGGCGATAGGATATTCGTCTGGGGAGTCACAAGGGGGGAGGTGGGGGGAAGCGAGTACCTCAAGAGGGTGCATGGGGTGGTGGCCGGGAGGCCCCCCGCCGTGGACTACGGCGCCGAGAGGAAGATAGTCGACGTGGTCCAGAGCTGGCTGGGGAGGCTGACGGGGGCCACAGACGTGGGCGTGGGGGGGCTGGCGGCGGCGCTGGCTAAGATGGCCGTAAACAGCGGAGTTGGGGCAACTGTAGACGTCTGTAGGGCCCCCTCCGACGTCGGCAGGTTGGATTTCCTCCTCTTCAGCGAGTCCAACGGAAGATTCGTCGCGGCCGGCGAGGAGGGGCCGGGCGTCGCCGTGGGGGAGGCGCACGGCGACGTGTTCGAGGTGAGGTGCGGCGGCACGCTCCTGTACAAGAGGAGGGTGGAGGAGCTGAGGCGGCTGATGCTTCTCTAGATATGTGCGGGATCGGCGCCGTCTGGGGGAAGGGCGCGGGGGCCGCCGCCCTTAGGATGGCCAACTGGCTTGTACACAGGGGGCACGAGGGGGTCGGGTACGCCTACCTAGAGGGCGGGGCGGTGAAGCTGGGGAGGCCTCCGGAGGACGCGCCTGCTGCCGTGGTACACACCAGGTACTCCACCTCTGGGCCCTACGGCGTATCTCTCCAGCCCGTCTACGCCAGGTATAGAGATCTTGAGCTGGCGGTGGCCTTCAACGGCACGGTGGTCAACTTTAGGCAGCTGGACAGCTCGGCGTCGTTCGACGGGGAGGCGCTGGCTAGGAGCTTGGCTAGGGAGATATGGGAGCGGGGGGTGGAGGAGGGGGTGCAGGAGGTCTATAGGAAAATCGTGGGGGCGGCCTCCACGGTGGCGCTCACGCCGTGGGGGATAATAGCCGTGAGAGACCCCAGAGGCGTCAGACCGCTGGCTGTCAGCTACGACCAGGCGGGGGCACGGGTGGCTTCGGAGACCGTGGCGCTTGGCGACGGGATAGAGCTGGCGCCGGGGGTGGCCCTCCTCTACGGTAGCAGGATATCTACGTGGAAGGTCGACCCGAAGCCCGCGAGGCTCTGCGCGCTTGAGTACGTCTACTTCGCCCACCCGGCGTCGAAGCTGGAGGGGCGTCTTGTGGCCGATGTGAGGAGGGCCCTGGGTAGGGCTCTTGCAGAGGGCGAGGAGGTTAAGGCAGACGCGGTGGCCTACGTCCCCGAGACCGCCCGCCACGCCGCGGCCGGCTTCGCCGAGGTTCTGGGGCTTGAGGTGGTAGACGCCGTGGTGAAGAACAGGTTCTCGGGGAGGCTCTTCATAAAGCCGCCTGGCGAGAGAAAGGCCGAGGAGGTGTTCCAGGTGGTTAAGGAGTACGTGGCGGGGAGGAGGATATTTCTAGTGGACGACTCGCTCATAAGGGGGACGAACATCAGGGCTATCGTTTGGATGCTCAAGAGGGCAGGCGCCGCCGAGGTACACGTCAGAATCGCCTCCCCACCCATCAGATGGCCCTGCTTCTTCGGGATGGACTTCCAGAGGAGGAGCGAGCTGGTGGCGTGGGGGCGTGAGGTGGAGGAGGTTAGGCAGATCGTGGGGGCGGACACCCTCCGGTACATCTCCATGGAGAAGTTCAGAGAGGTTCTGGGAGACTCGGTGTGCTACGGCTGCTTCACCGGCGTCTACCCACAGGAGGTGGACGTGGAGTGGGCCGAGAGGGAGCTCGCCAGGTTTAAGTAGATGATTAAAGCTACAAACGTAGCCACGTCGTTGCCCAGGCTTAAGTTTTATATATCTGTTTAAACTTGTCGGCGTGAAGATAGGCATCTTGGCCTCGTGGAGGGGGACCAACGCCAAGGCTATCTTCGACCACGTCAAACTGGGCGTCTTGAGGGGGGTTGAGCCGGCAGTTCTGATATACAGCGATCAGGAGGCGCCTGTGAGGAAGATAGCGGAGGCATACGGCGTGGAGGCCGTGTATGTCCAACACAGGGGGGTGGCCAGATCTAGGCGGGAGCAGGAGATGGCGGAGGTGCTCAAGAGATACGGTGTAGATCTGGTGGTGTTGGCGGGCTACGACTACATACTGGGCGTGCCCTTCATCGAACAGTTCAGATGGAGGATACTCAACATACACCCCTCCCTGTTGCCCTTCGCGGGGGGGAAGGGGATGCACGGCGTTAGGGTACACATGGAGGTCTACAAGGCCGGGGTGAAGACCTCCGGGCCGACGGTCCACCTGGTGGACGAGTCCGTAGACGGGGGGCCCATCGTGGATCAGTGGCCGGTGTATATCGGCGATATATACAGTCTCGACATCCCCTACGACCAGAAGCTGTCTATTCTGGCGGACAGGGTGCTGATATACGAACACAGGCTGTACTCGAGGGTTTTGCAGGCGGTGGCGGACGGACTGCTGGAGGTGCGCACCGAGAGGGTCAAGGCACCCCGGGTGGCGGAGGAGGGCGGCCGCGTGAGATACGTCGAGGAGGAGGTGGAGGTTGCCAGGGCTGTGCTGAAGGCGGGGGAGGGCTGGATGCGCCAGTGGAGGGAGAGGCAGAGGGTTTACGTGGAGCACCAGCTCAGGGAGTGGAGGGAATCGGGCAAGCCGATGCACTTGATCTGTCCCCATGGTTGTCTGGATTAGGGGGGATAGGCTACACGCGGAGACCCTCCAGTGGGCTAGACGACACGTGGAAGAGCTTGAGCGCTTCGGCGTAACGCCGAAGCTCGCCGTTTTGCTCCTCAACGACGACCCCGTTGAGCTTGAGACGCAACGTAGGTACGTCTCGCTTAAGGCGAAAGACGTGAGGTCCATCGGCGGCGAGGTCGAGATATACGAGCTGTATAAGGAGCCGCCGGAGAGGCGGGAGGCCGCCGCGTTGAGGCTGATAGAGAGGTTGAACAACGCGGACGACGTAACCGGCGTGTTGATACAGAAGCCGCTTCCGCCCTACATAGACGAGGGGAGGCTCTTCGAGAGGCTGTCCCCCATCAAGGACGTAGATGGGCTAACCCCCGAGAACAAGAAGAGGCTCGTGGCCGGCTTCGACCTAGACAGGGATATACTACCCTGCACACCTGCCGGCATACTCGAGCTGTTTAGGCAGTACCAAGTGGAGGTGAGGGGGAGAGACGTGGTGGTGGTGGGCAAGGGGACTCTCGTCGGCTTCCCCCTATCTATCATGCTTATGCAGATGGACGCCACCGTGACGACCCTCCACGCCCTCTCCAAAGACAGAGCCTACTACACCAGGAAGGCAGATATCGTCATCTCGGCGGTTGGCAGACCGCCGGAGCTCTACGGCGATAACCCCTGGAGGCTGACGGGGGATATGATAAAGGAGGGGGCTGTGGTGGTGGGGGTGGGGGGCAAGGTGGACCCGGCCACCAAGAGGTGGTACTTCGACGTAGACGAGAACTCGGTGGCCGAGAAGGCCTCCTACCTAACCCCGAACATAGGCGGGGTGGGCCTAGCCACGAGGGCCCGCCTAGTGAAAAACCTGATAATTACGACATATATGGTGTTGACCCGAGTCACCTCGCCCAGGCTACTGAGCCTCTAGAACCAGCCTGGTGTACTCCAGCAGCTTTCCATACCGCTCGAGGAGCCCCCTCACGTCTCCCGTCTTCCTGTAGTACTCCTTGTCCAGATGCTCACCGCCGCATAGAACTCTGAAGGTGTCTCCGCTGATCTCGTCTATCAACACCAGGCGGCCGCCGACGCGGCCGAACTCGAACTTCACATCTATGAAGTCGCATCCGGCTCTGCGGTAGAGATCCCTCAGCAGCTCCCCCGCCCTCACCGCCACGTCGGTTATCTGGCCCAGCTCAGCCTCGTCGACGAGCCCCGCCTCTATGGCGTCTTGGGGGAGGATCAGCGGGTCGTGCAACCTGTCGTCTTTGAGGTGTAGCTCCACCAGCGGTTTTTTAAACGGGCGGAGGGGCTCCACCAGCGGCATCCTCTTGAGGTAGCTGCCGTACGCCCTAAACCTCACTATGACCTCTAGCGGGAGGGCCTGGGCCCTCCGCACCTCAAGCAGGTTGGGGCCCCGTTGCCCGATGAAGTGGCTCTCCACCCCCCTCCCCCTTAGGTAGGCGAAGAGCAGGGCGGAGAGGCTAGCCGCCAGGGCCCCCTTGCCCGGAGCTGAGTCGCGCTTGGCGCCGTCGAAGGCGGTGAGCTCGTCTTTAAACTCCAACAGGAGGATGTCCCCCTCGGCGTAGACCCTCTTCGCCTTGCCCTCGTATACGAGCTCCATGGCCCAGACGCGGCGTCTGTTTTTAAACGTTTGTTTTCAAGAGACGGTCCCCCCGCGGCGTTGTTGCGTGTATTTTTTCAATAGACTTTTAAACTGTCTCCTTCCCCCCGACATGGAAAAGGTTTTGATCGTGGGCGACGGGGCGAGGGAACACGCCATCGCCTGGGCGCTGGAGAGGTCAGGCGTTGTGATAAACGCCGTGGTGGGCCATAGGAACCCGGGCATCGAGGAGGTTGCCCGGCGGACGGGCGGGAGGCTCTACCTAGGCAGCCCCACTGACCCCGGCACGGTGGTTAAAGCCGCTGAGGACTCCTCGCCGGATCTCGTCGTCATAGGGCCTGAGGAGCCCCTATTCGCCGGCGTGTCCGACGCCCTACGCGAAAGGGGCTTTAGGACGCTGGGAGCTTCGAGGAGGCTGTCCATCATAGAGATGCGTAAGGACTTCGCCCGATCTCTGCAGTGGAAATACGGGGTGCCCGGCAGGCTCATATACGGGGTGTTTAAAGACGTGGAGGAGGCCTACAGGTTCAGCAGATCCGTGGGGGCGGTGGCCATAAAGCCGATTAGGCAGGCCGGCGGGAAGGGGGTGAGGGTGATATACGGCGACGCGGCGTATCTCGACTTCGACGAGGTGTATAGACGAGGCGCCGAGGACGTCTTGAAGCAGCTGGCGGGGTACAGAGACGTGGACACGGCCGTGTTGGTGGAGGAGGCGGTCTGGGGCGTAGAGTTTACCGTACAGGCGTTAACCGACGGGGAGAGCATGTTCTTCTTCCCACCTGTCCAGGACAACCCACACGCCTACGAGTACGGGGTGGGGCCGGAGTGCGGCGGCATGGGGACGGTCTCGCCTCTTCCCTTCCTAGAGGAGGGCGAGGTGGAGGAGGCTAAACGCGCGGTGGAGCTCACAGTGAAGGCGCTCGGGGAGGAGCTGGGCGAGCGGTACGTGGGCGTGATCAGCGGGCAGATGATGCTCACGGCGCGGGGCCCCGTCATAATTGAGTACTACAGCAGGCTGGGGGACCCCGAGGCGCTCAACGCCCTATACCTCTACGGGGGGGACGCCTACACGCTGTTTAGCCTAGCCGCCGACGGCAAGCTCCACAAGGCCGAGAGGAGGTTTAGGGAGGAGCACACCGTAGTTAAAGCCCTAGCCCCCCTGGGCTATCCGCACAGAAGAGACGTGGCCAGGGGGAGGAGGATATACGTCGACTGGGACGTGATCAAGAGGGAGGGGTGCCTCGTCTTCTTCTCGTCCGTCGAGGAGAGAGACGGCGCCTACGTTACGCTCGGCTCCCGGGCGCTGGAGATCCTCGCGCCGGGGAGGACCGCAGAGGAGGCATACCAGAGATCCGAGAGGTGTATGTCGGCCGTGGGGGGAGACGGCGTCTACTACCGCCGCGACATCGGCTCGCCTGAGTACATGTCCTCCATGGCGGCTAAGGCGGAGAAGGTGAGAGCGGTCTACAGGTGGAGGAGGGAGAGGGGGCTCGGCGGGAGGGTGGTGGTGTGGGAGCCTGGGGTAGGGCTGAGGGAGTACAAGCTATGAGGTACCTCGTCTACTTAAACATAGCCTACAAGCGGGGCATCAGAGACCCCGAGGGCGAGGCCATTCAGAGGGAGATCTTCGAACGGCGTGGCGTCAGCGCGGAGGTGAGGGCGGGGAAGTGCTTGATAGTCGCCGTGGAGGCCGCAACGCCGGAGGAGGCGGGGGAGAGGGCCTTGAAACTGGCGTGGGATCTGCGCCTGGGCAACCCCAACGTCCACGTGGTGGAGGTGGTTAAGGTGGAACATGCATAAGGTGGCTGTTTTGAAGTTCCCGGGAACCAACGGCGACTACGACGTGTTAAGGGCTCTGGAGCTGGCAGGCTTGAGGGGGGAGATAGTGTGGTATAGGGACTACGCCGCGGGGAGATACGACGCGGTGGTGCTGGCCGGCGGCTTCAGCTACGGGGACTACCTAAGGGCGGGGGCCATAGCGGCGCAGACGGAGGCGATGGAGCACCTGAGGAGAGATGCGGAGGGGGGGACCCCCGTGTTGGGCATATGCAACGGCTTCCAAATACTGGTCGAGACCGGTCTTCTCCCAGGGGCGCTGGCTCCCAACGAGCCTCCCGGCTTCATATCAAGGTGGATACAGGTGGCCGTGGTAGACGTGAAAACTCCCTTCACCCATCTGTACGAGCCGGGGGAGGTGGTGTATATGCCCATCGCACACGGCGAGGGTAGGTACATACCGTCGGGGCCCTACACCCAAGCCTTTAGATACGTGGAGAACCCCAACGGGTCTCACGACGCCACCGCCGGGGTGAGCAAGGGCAACGTCCTCGGCCTAATGCCGCATCCCGAGAGGGCCGTGGATAGGGATATCTCCAGAGGCGGGGTCGGAGGCCTTAAGCTCTGGCTTAGCCTGAAGAGCTGGCTCAAGGGGTGACATGTCGGCGGGTCTCTTCGCGATATACAGCTTCGGGGGCTCCGTGGAGCTTTGGTCTATGGTATACTACGGCCTTAGGGCTTTGGCCAACCGCGGCGACTTCGCCGAGGCGTATGTGTACAACGGCGGGGTGGAGAGAGTCGAGGTGGACCTCTCCAGAGAGGTGGAGAGATCTCTCCGCGGATCTGCGGCGGTTGGCTGCGTGTCGCCCAACGGCGGCTGTTGTAGAGAGGTGGAGAACGGCGTGAGGTGCTCCACATGGGATGGGGAGACGTACGTCGAGCTGAGGAGAGACGGGGTCGTGGTGGCCAAACGCGGCGGTTCCCTGTGGCATCTAGCGCTCGGCGCCCACGGGTTCGACTACGCCATAGTTTCCACGGAGAGCGCCGCGATTGAGATCCTAGGCGGCGAGGTCAGGAGGTCTCTACAGCCGGGGGAGGCCGTCGAGATCGGCGAGCTGTATGTGAGGTCGAGAGGCGGCGGACCCCGCGGCCCGCTCTGCGCCCTCGAGTTTATATACACGGCGAGACCCGACAGCAGAATCGACGGCGTTGAGGTGGCCTCCGTCAGGGGGAGGATCGCCGGGGAACTCGCCAAAAAGATAGGCTACACGCCGGACGTAGTAGTGGGGATCCCCGAGACGGGCTCCTACTACGCGGCCCACATCGCCGCAGCGCTTGGGAAGCCGTATCTGCCCGCCTTCGTCGCGACGGCCAGGGGGAGGAGCGCCCTGTTGGACGAGGTGAGAGATAGGATGGCCGTAATACAGCTGAAGGCCAACGTCATAGAGTCGGCGGTCAGGGGGAAGAGGGTTCTCTTGGTGGACGACAGCATGATAAGCGGCATCACTATAAAGCTCGTGGCTCAGATGTTGCGGCAGAAGGCGGGGGCCCTAGAGGTGTACGTTGCCGTGGTGGCTCCGCCGTTGAGGAGGGCGTGTCCCTACGGCGTGAAGATGCCGCCGGAGAGCCACATGATCTACAACGCAGTGCCGCCAGATGTGGTGAAGGACGTGTTGGAGGTAGACGGCATAGTCCACCTATCTCCAGAGGAGCTGGAGGAGGCCTTGAGGGGGGCCGGGGTGGCCGTCTGCACCCTCTGTATGAGGCCCAAGCGATGAGGTACAGAGACGCCGGCGTTGACCTAGATAAACACTGGGCCGTTCACAGAGCCGTATCTCAGTATCTCGGGGGCGCCAGGGGGCTTTACACAAGCTCGGTGGAGCTCGGCGGCGCCGAGCTAACGCTCCACGTAGACGGCGTGGGGACGAAGGCGCTTCTCGCCCTTGAGCTAGACAGGCTTGAGGTGGCGGGGAGAGACTGCGTAGCTGTAAACGTAAACGACATAGTCTGCGACGGCTTCAAGCCGGTGGCGGTCGTCGACTACGTAGCGGTGGAGCCCCAACACCTCGAGAAGGTGCCCAGGGTCGTTGCCGGCGTCGCCTCCAAAGCCGGCGAAGTCGGCGCCCAGCTACTGGGCGGCGAGACGGCGGTGTTGCCGGGGGTGATCCACGGCATAGACGTGGTGTGCACGGTGCTTGGGGTGAAAGCCGCCTACACAAGGCCGCCCGCGCCAGGCGACATCTTGATAGGGCTCCCCTCCACGGGGCCTCACGCCAACGGCTACAGCCTACTACGGCGGCTGTTTAAGCCTGGAGAGGAGGTCTGCGGGAGGCCCGCGGCGGAGCTACTGCTGGCAGAGGTCGCCGACTACAGCGCCGTGCTAAACGCCGTGAGGGAGGGCGCGGCCGCCGGGGCGGTCCACATCACGGGGGGTGGGTACAGGAAGTTGAAGAAGGCGCTCGGCGGCTTGGGGGCGGAGGTGGCCTTCGACGTCCCCTGTCTCTTCAGAGAGGTGGTAAAGAGGGGGGTTGAGCCGCGGGAGGCCTACCAGGTTTTCAACATGGGCGTAGGCATGGTGGTCTATACGCCTAGGGACCGGCTCGCCGAAGCGCTGAGGGCCCTAGAGCCTCTAAATCCCAAGCCCATCGGCGAGGTAAAGCAAGGCGGCGGCCTACGGGTGAACGGCGTAGAGATCTAAAACAGCGGGCAAAGCCCTTCTCAGATACTCGATAAAGCCCGGTTGCTCCGCCAGAGGCGGGAGTAGACGTGTTCTACATCTGCCGTATCTCCTAGCGATTTCGTTGTATATGACGCCCCTCGTCAAAACCACCGGCGCGGCCGCGGCGACGCAAGGCGCAGACTCCACGTTCGGTTCGCCGTGGAGGAGGGCGACTGGCAGACCGGTGCCGCGGATCTGCCCCTCGGCGTCTGGCCCGTGGAAGATGTAGAGGTCGGCGCCCAGCCCCCTTAGGTACTCCACGAAACCCGGCCATCCGAGGAGCGGGGGGGCTTTAACGGCGGCTACCTCCAGCGCCTTCCGGTAGTCGCTTCCGTCTGCAATAAACATGGGAACCCCGAGCCCGCCGCCTCTGTATCTCGGCTCCGCCGCCTCTAGAAAGGCGTAGGACACGCCCAGGGCCTTGGCTATCTCAGCCGCCTGGGCGTTGTGCGTGGGGTCTCTGGAGCCGTGGAATATCAGCACTATGGCTTGTAGACGCATGCCGGGTCCTCCGCCAGCGGGTCTTTGAAGTAGGCGAAGGCCCTTGCCCTGGAGCCGCCGCATATGTCCTTGTACTTACACACTCCGCACCTCCCGCCGAATTCGCCGCGTCTCATCTTCTGGAGTAGCGGGTGATCCCTGTATATCTCCACCAGACTCCGTCTTCTGACGTTTCCCAGGGGGTATGGCAGAAAGCCGCTTGGGTACACGGTGCCGTCGTAGGCCACGAAGATTATGCCGAAGCCGTCGCGGGTGGGCACCACGGTGGGGTCGACCCCCCTCCTAGGCGGGCCCATCAGTTCGCCCAGCCGCTCCACTAGCTTTCTATACAGCGGGCTGTCGTAGGTCTTGCCCTCCAGCCTCTCCAGCTTCGCCCTCCTGTAGAACGGCGCCTCCACCGTCCTCACCTGGATGCCGTATGTGGAGACGTCCACCAGGAACTGCACAGCGGCTTCGTACTCCTCAGGCGAGATGTCCAGCTCCTCCCTCGCCCTCCCCGTCACTATGAGGAAGAAGACCTCCCACGTCTTGACCCCCAGGTCGGTGATGAGCTTAACCACCTCGGGGAGCTCGGGGAGGGATTTCCTCCACACGACGGTGTTTACCTGGACCTGAACCCCCGCGTCTACCGCCGCCTTGATAGCCGCCAGGGTGTTGCGGAAGCTCCCCGGGACCCCCCGGATCTCGTCGTGTGTCTCCTCCCTCGCCCCGTCTAGACTTATGGAGATGGCCTTGACGCCGTGCTCCCTTATGGCCTTGAGCGTCTCTGGGCTGAGGTTCGGCGAAACCGCAGGCGCAAGCGACGTGGGGACCCCCAGCTGGACGGCGTAGTCCACGAGGTCGAAGAGGTCGTTCCTCATGAGGGGGTCGCCGCCGGTGATCACCAGAAGCGGCTTGGGGTCGCCGAAGGAGGCCACCTGCTCTATGAGCCTCTTGCCCTCCTCCGTGTTCAACTCCCCGGGTAGCGGCCTCAGTATTGCGTCTGCCCTACAGTGTTTACAGGCGAGGGGGCAGGCCTTGGTGGATTCCCAAAACACGATGAGGGGGGCGCTGTGGAACCTCTCGATTAGCTCCCTAATCCCTCTCACGTCTACTTCCCGACTTGGCTTTTTAACTCTGTAAAGGCCTTTTCGAGAGCCGCCAGGGTGGTCTCCACGACGTCGCGGGTGTGCGCCGCCGAGGTGAAGTTAGTCTCGTACTGCGACGGCGCTAGATACACGCCGTGTTTAATGGCCAGCTCGTGTAGCTTGAGGTATAGCCGCTCGTCGCTTTCTCGCACGTCCTGCGGCGTTTTCACGTCCCCCCTCCTGAAGTAGAGCTGGAACATTGAGGCGATTTGTTTAACAACCACGTCGAAGCCGACCCTCCCGGCTATGTCCTCTATGCCCCTCGCCAGCCTCTCCGCGGCCTCGTTGGCGATTTTATACGGCTCCCCCCTCTCCAGCTCCTCCACGACGGCGAGCCCCGCCGCCACGGAGACCGGGTGGGCGTTGTAGGTGCCCGCGTTGTACACCGGGCCGCTGGGCGCTACCATGTCCATGACGTCTGCCCTCCCCCCGAATATGCCTATGGGGAAGCCGCCCCCCACCACCTTCCCCAACGTGGTCAAGTCCGGCCTCACGCCGAAGTGGCCCTGGGCCCCGGAAAGCCCAACTCTAAACCCGGTGACCACCTCGTCGAAGATGAGGAGGGCTCCCGCCCTCTCCGTCTCCTCCCTCAACGCCTTTATGAACTCCCGGTCTGGGATAATTAGGCCGTAGTTCGCCGCTATGGGCTCTACGATGACCGCCGCCAGCCTCCCGCCGACCTCCCTAACCGCTTTCACGAAGGCGTCGACGTCGTTGTAGGGCACTACGGCGGTGAGCTTTATGACGTCCTGCGGCACCCCCGCGCTCGTGGGGACCCCCCAGGTGGCCGCGCCGGAGCCCGCTTTCACGAGGACGTAGTCGTGGGAGCCGTGGAAGTTGCCGTCGAACTTGATGATGACGTCCCGCCTCGTGTAGCCCCTGGCCAGCCTCACGGCGTTCATCGTGGCTTCGGTGCCGCTGTTTACGATGCGCATTTTCTCTATGGAGGGCACGTGGGCTTTTATCCTCTCGGCGTAGGCGACCTCCTCCTCCGTGAGGAGGGCGTAGATCCACCCCCTCTCCAGCTGCTTCGCCACCGCGTTTTTTACGCGGGGGTGGGCGTGGCCTAGTATAATCGCGCCGAAGGCCATGCAGTAGTCCACGAGCCTCCCCCTGTCTGTGTAGAGGTAGGGCCCCGAGGCCCCATTGGCCACAAGGGGGGCGGCGAGGTGTTTAAGCGCCCTAGCTGGGGAGTTCACCCCGCCTGGGAAAACGCCCCTAGCTCTTTCAAATAGCATACTAGGTATTCCGAACAGTTTTTAATCTATTCGCAGTGGGGGGCGTGGGGAGGGTCTACATAGTGGGGGCTGGGCCGGGCGACCCCGAGCTTATCACGGTCAAGGGGCTTAGGCTTTTGGGAAACGCAGACGTGGTGCTCCACGATAGGCTGGTGGCGCCTGAACTGCTGAGGCGTGTGAAGCCGGGGGCGGTGGTGGTAGACGTGGGTAAAAGGCCGGGGGGCGCCGGCCCCACGCAGGCGGAGATAAACGAGATGCTTCTCAAATACGCGCAGCTCTACGACACGGTGGTGAGGCTCCACGGGGGGGACCCCCTGGTGTTTGGAAGAGGCTTCGAGGAGTGTGAATATCTGGCGGCCAGGGGGGTGTCCTGCGAGTTTGTCCCCGGCGTCACAAGCGGCTTCGCCGCGCCGGCCCGCTTCTACATACCCCCCGTGGTTAGAGGGACGGCGAGCTCCGTGGCTTTGACCACGGGGAGGGAGGACCCCTCGAAGGGCCTGCGCCAGGTGGACTTCAGAAAGCTCGCAGCGGCCGTCGACACCATCGTTGTATACATGGGCGCCTCCTCCGCCGCCGAAATAGCCTCGGAGCTCATCGCCGGCGGTCTGCCCAGGGATACGCCGGTGGCCGTGGTGAAATCGGCGTATTTCCCAGACGAGGAGCTCCGCCTACTGACGTTGGGCGAGCTCGGCCCGGTGCCAAACCCAAGCATCATAGTGGTGGGCAAGGTGGTGGAGAGGGGGGTTAGGCTATGGGAGACGGCGCGGAGGTTGTCGTAGTTAGAATCAAGGAGGGGGGTTGCCCCCCCGGCGTCCGCTGCCTAACGATAGGGAGGGTGGTCCCCCGGAGGGGGGTGGAGGTGCCCGACGGGGACTACCTCGTCGTCATGAGCCCCGCCGTGGCTCAAGCCGTAGATGTGGGGAAGCTGAGGCAGAGATTCCGCTGCGTGGTATGCGTAGGACCCTCCACGGCCAGGGCGGTGGGGGGCTGCGCCGTGCCGCGGGAGTACACCAGCTACGGAGTGGCGCGTCTGCTTAAGGAGCTGGCGCCCGGCAGAGTGGTGGTCTTGAGGTCCAGCGCCGGCAACGATGTACTGCGGAGGCTTCTCCCCGGCGTCGTGGAGGTGCCGGTCTACGACGTGGAGCTGGACCCGGCGAAGATACGGGCCGCCGCCGAGGCCGTGGCGCAGGCGAGAGCCGTTGTAGTGACGAGCTCCGCCGTGGCCGAGGCCGTGGCTAAGGCCGTTGATCTCGGAGGTAAGGTGGTTGTGGCGATAGGCGCCGTGACCTCCCAAAGGCTTGCCCAGCTGGGCATACGCCACATAACCGCTGAGGAGGCCACGATAGAAAAAGCTGTGGAGACCGCAAAAAAAGCCCTTATTTAAGGCCGATGAGCTGCTTAACGGCGTCCACCAGCTGGTCCGTGATGTGCGAAGTTGCGTTTTTGAAGCCAAGGATTTGGTTCACCGCGTTTTGAACCACGCCGGTTACCGTCAACGCGAAGGCGCTCACCAGCGCCACAGCCACGAGCAACAGCAACACCTCCTCCACAAGCACCGCGCCCCTCACGACATATATCATGCCTTATAAGCACATAAACAAGGTCTCCTCATAGGCGCAGGCCGGCAACTGTCGGCGGCGACTGCCTTGGGACAGACGGATACGCTCAAGCCCTCCCCAGGGGGCGGAGCAGATTTAAGCCAGCCAAGTGGATTAGGCATGCGCATCCCGCTCTGGGTAGAGGCCTCACGCTTGAAGGTGTTGGTGTTGGGGGGTGGCGCCGTGGGGACGCGGAGGGCTAGGTACTTCCACTCCGCCGGCGCCAAGGTCAGGGTTGTGGCCAGGGATATCGCGCCGGAGTTGCAGACGTTGGGCGTGGAGATAAAGCAGGCCGACCTCAACCACTACGACCCGGCGGAGGACATGAGGTGGGCCGACGTCGTAGTTATCGCCGTCAGCGACGCCGCCCTCGCGGAAAAGCTCTATAGACAAGCAGAGGCCCTGGGCAAGCTTGTAAACGACGCGACAGACGCCGCGCGTACACACGTGGTCGTGCCCTACGAAAGGCAGATTGCCGGGCTGAGGGTTGCTGTGACAAGCGAAGGCGCCGCCGGCACGCCGGCGCGGCTCTCCCTAGACGTGATAGAGGACTGTGTAAAGAGGAGCTGGATCCCAACCTTCTACAGGGCGTACAGCCAGCTGAAAAGCGAGGCTAAGACACACATAAAGGACGTAAAAACCCGGTTGCGCTTCTACCAACTACTGGCCGAAGACGAAAAATTTATGGAACTTGTAAAAAAGGGCGACGAGAAAGCCGCGGTCGAGCGGGGGAGGGAGATACTCAAGACGCTATGGGGAGAAAACCCGGTCTGAGGGATGAAGACGGCGTCCTGCACCGACTAAACGTGATGAGCCGCCAGTGTCCAAGAGGTGCCGAGCTCACCCTTTGCTGACCAAAAGAGGGGGGCCGCAGAGACGGCTTTAAACACGTCTCCTACGTAGGTTCCGGCTCTCCTCGTGGGAGGGGGGAGAGCCGCCGTCGGAGAGACTCATCAGCAGGCTCCGGAGCGCGATGTGCTTGTTGAAGTTGCCTGTCTTTATCCACCTTCCGCATGCCCTATATGGGGCAAGGACGTACAGCCCACGTCTACAGACGACCTCCTCCACCGCCGTGTAATACGGCTTAGACGCCACAACCACAACGGTGGATCTCTCGGCCAGTTTGTCCACCGCGTCGAGAAGCCCCACCGCCCTAGCCCAACTTTTTATCTCCTCGGGAGATCTCCCGCTCAGCGTTTCGTCGTAGGGCTCCAGCACCTCGTCCTCGCGCACCAGCCCATATCTGGCAGATATGATGTAGAGCGCGGCGGGGATACCCGCTGCCCTCGCCTCGTCCACCACCTTCGCTATACGCCTAACGGACGGCCCTCTGTAGAGCTCCCTTGCGGGGGCCGCCACGCCGAGCTTCTCAGCCGTGCAGTTGGTGACCACAGAATACACGGATAGGTTAATATAGGGATTTTAAAGTACAGCCCCATGGACCTCCTGGCCGCCCTTGTCCTCGGGGTGATTCAGGGAGTGGCCGAGTGGTTGCCGATAAGTAGCAAAACGCAGATAATGTTCGCCTCTCAAGTTCTCCTAGGCGCGGGGCCTGAGCTGGCCTACTCCCTGGGGCTCTTCCTCGAGGCCGCCTCGGTCTTAGCCGCCTTGATATACTTCAGAGGCGTCTATCTGGAGATCCTACGGGGGCTCCTGGGAGACGCCGAGGGAAGGAGGTGGCTTAAATACGTGGTGGTCACCACGGCGGTGACGGGCGCGGTGGGGATACCGCTTTATCTAGCGGCCAAGCGCTACCTCCTCCTAGGCGCAAGCGCCGGCTGGCTCATGATCGCGTTGGGCCTCGCCGTAATCCTCAACGCGGCCATCCTCCAGAGGGCCCGCGCCGCGGCTGGGCTAAAAACCTTCGGCGAAATGCCGCTTAGCCACATGGCGTTGGTCGGCCTAGCCCAAGCCCTCTCGGTTCTACCCGGCGTAAGCCGCTCCGGCATAACCACAACCACGTTGCTGTTGCTGGGATATCGGCCAGACGAGGCCTTCAAATCATCCTTCGTCCTAGTCCCAATCGCGGGCCTAGGCGCAACGGCGCTCGCCTACCTCTCAGAGGGAAACGCGGTCGCGACGCCGGAGGCCGCCACAGCCATGGCCGTAGGCCTCGTGGTAAGCCTCGCTACGATAAGGGCACTGCTCCAGTTCGCGAAAAGCAGACACGTGGCGTTGGTGAACATAGCCGTGGGAGCTCTGGCGATAGCCGGCGGACTCGCAAAAATACTTACGCCTTAAGCGACGCGACGTACCTCCTCGCCCCGTAGATGAGAAGCGCCTCAAGCGGGACTTGGGCCCACTTGACAAGTATCTGGCCCACTATGATCTGCGCCTCGGGGCCGAAGGCCAGCGAGATGAAGACCAGGGTGTCCACCGCCATCGCCACGAAGGAGGAGCTGTAGACCCTGGCGAGTATGTGGAGGCGGGGCCACTTGGTGACGATGTAGACGTCCACGGTGGAGGATATGAGGTAGGCGGCGAGGGAGGCAAGCGCAATCCTGGCGGAGGGGGCAATTACCGAGTCCACCACGGCGGCTCTCTCGGCGAACCACGCCGGCGGGGGTAGCTGTGCGGCGGCCCAGGCGGCGAAGGCCACCGCCGCCTGGAAGAAGAAGCCGAGCCTCACGGCCCTCATGGCGAACCCCCTGCCGAAGAACAGCGCCATGGCGTCCAACACGGCGACGTTAGTCATGAAGATGACGGTGCCGGCGGGGGCCACGCCAATGCCGTAGTCCACAAGCTTGTTGGCGATAAACTGCGCCGCCGTAAGCGTGCCGAAGAAGAGGCCTACAAGCACCGCGTCTATCCTCTCTCTCCACAGCCTAATAAGCGTCAGGTAGATTAGATACAGCGCCACCCCGTACGCCCACGCCTGAAGTATGGCGAACACACCCCGCCGCACAGACCCGGATAAAAACTTGGTGGAGAAGAGGGATTCCACGGCTCGACACACAACGTCTATAGAGACGCGGCGAGGCGGCGGAAGTCCCCACACATTAGCGGAGGGAGGTGGTACGCGCCTGGAAGGAAAGCAAGAATTTAAGGGAGGTGTTTGTACAGCCCGTGGACTTCCTAGTTGCCGTGAAAAAAACCGTGGAGCTACGGCTCTCCACCGAGCCCTCTCCCCCTCAGAGAACGGCGCCGCTCGTCGATTTCACGAAGGCCGTCGGGGACTTCGGCATAATAGCTGAGTACAAACGCGCATCGCCCCGCGGCGTGGTAAGGCTGGACCTCCCCCCCTGGGCCTACTTCGCGGAGCTCCACAGCTACGCCTCAGCCTTCTCCGTCTTAACAGAGCCCTTCTGGTTCCTCGGGGACTACCGCTTCATCCCCATCGCCAAGGCCTTCAAGCCCGTCCTCATGAAAGACTTCGTGATCGATAGGAGGCAGATAGAGGCGGCGTACGGCTACGGCGCTGACGCCGTCCTCATAATCTACCGGCTGGTGGAAAGGGAAAAGGCCATGGAGCTGGCCGAATACGCCCAGAGGCTGGGCCTCACCCCCCTTGTGGAGGTGGACAACGCGCAAGACGCCAGGGAGGTGGCCACCTGGGGCGGAAGGGTCGTAATCGGGATAAACGCCAGAGACCTCCGCACGCTTGAGACAAACCTAACCAGGGCCTTCGACATAGCTAAGTCGCTGAGGGGAGACGTGGACTACATAATAGAAAGCGGCATCTCAAGGCCGGAGGAGGTGGAGAAGGCCTGCCTCCTATATGCGAGGGGGGTCCTAGTGGGCACATCCCTCATGAAAAACCCCGCGCTGGCGAAGGAGCTCAAAGCCGCCGCGGAGAGGTGCCTCGCCAGGAGGTGATATGGACAAGGCGAAGGCGGCGCTTACATCCCTCCTGGCCGGCCTCGCGGTAACCGCGCTCAAGATCGTTGCATGGATACAGAGCTCCTCAGTAGCTGTTCTGGCCGACGCAACCCACTCAGCCGTCGACCTACTTGCGGTGGCCGTCACCTACATCGCCGTCAAAGCCAGCCTAAAGCCCCCCGACGAGGAGCACCCCTACGGCCACCACAAGGCGGAGACGCTGGGCGGAATAGGCGGCTCCCTAGCGGTAATGGCCTCCGCAGCCTTAGTGGCCTACGAGGCTTTTACCAAGCTCCTGCGTTGGGAGCCCTACACGCCGACCCTCCTCGGAGCCGCCGTGATGGCAGTCGCCATGGCGATAGACCTCAACAGGGTGCTGGTGTTGCGCAGGTTCAGAGGCGTCTCCAGAGCGCTTGAGGCAGACGCCCTCCACTTCTCCACAGACCTGGCATCCTCAGCAACGATACTAGCCGCGCTCCTCCTAGGAGCAGCCGCCGCCTCCCACGCGCCGGAGGCCTTCGCCATATGGGGCCCCGCCGTAGACGTCGCCCTTGGCGCCGCGATAACGGCCTACTTCACAAGGCTAAGCCTATCCTTGCTCAAGACCTCAGTGGTGGAGCTACTCGACTACGCCCCGCCAGACGTCGTCGCGAGAACCCGCCAGCTCGCCCTCGGAGTCGACGGGGTACAGTCCGTCAAATCCGTAAAAGTTAGAAAATCGGGAAGCGTCTACCACGCCGACTTGACAATCACGGTAGACGAAAACCTAACGGTTAAAGAGGCACACGAGATAGCGGACCAGGTGGAGAAAACCCTCAGGAAGGAGCTTGGGGGAGAAGTGGTAATACACGTGGAGCCACAAAAAACTACTGAGGAGACTCCTTCAGCTGCTTCTCGATCTCCTCAAGAGCCTTCTGGACCTCCTTCTCGATCTCCTCGATAGGCTTCGGCGGCGGGGTGGTGGCGAGGGCGTAGCCGACCCACGCCAGTATCCCCAAAACGGCGGCCACAGCCGCGAAGGCAGTCAGCTGGAGGATAAACAACTGCCAGGGCGAGAAGAAGACAAGCCAGCCGTACAACACAATGCCGACAATCCCAGCCGCAACAAGCCCCAAACCCACAGCCTTATCTCTATGCATGGCCACAAAAACCCCCAGCTATATATACATTAAGGGTTATGTTGCTCTCAGGCTGTTAAGACGGCGTGGGCGCCCAGAGCGGACAGCTCTGGTGTAGAGTATAGCAGAGGACGTAGTAGAGGTAGCCGGCTAGGCCTATTGGAGCAGTGAGACCGAAGTATCCGAACCAGATCGCCACCACCTCGAATATAGATACCACGATTGACAGAGTGAGGGCCGTGGCTGCCGCCTCCTCAAGGGTATAGACCCCAAGCGCCATGGCGAGGCCGGGGTAGAAGGTGCTGTAGAGCGCCTTCTCCCCAACGATTACGCTGACCCCCTCGTCGTCCTTACCCTTGGCTATGAAGATAAGCCCCACGATGGACTCCGGCACCACCGTGGCGATGGGGACAAGGATTATGGAGAGGGCCAGCTTGTCTAGCCCGGCGGCGGCCCCCAGCTCCTTTATCCCTCCCACGAGCCATTCGGCGCCTAACGCCATCGCCAAAAGAGCCACCCCAGTCTGCGCCAACGGATTCCTAAGCCAGAGGGAGACGCCGGCTTTCTCCACCTCCTCCTCCCTAAGCATAAACTTGGCGTATAGGAAGTAGAGGACGAGGAGGAAGACCCCATACAAATTGCCGAAGACGCCGTAGCGCTCCGGGTGGAGAAACAAGATGGGCAAGAGGGGGATGGTGAACACAAGCAGGGGGACGGCCACAATACGGTGGACATGCGGAAGCTTGTACCTCCTCCTCCCCAGGGCCCACGCCGTTATGCTCGTCAAAATGACGACGGGGTAGATCACGGTAGCCGCCATAAACGGCTGAGCCACAATAGACCCCCAGGCGATCTCCGCCTGCCCCCGCAGAAGCGCCACGGTGAAGACGGCCAGCTCGGGGCTTGAGGTTATGATGGGGGCGAAGATGGCGGCGACCCCCACCGCCGCGCGCCTATACCTCCAAGACATGTAGTGCACCAGCTGCTCGATCAACAAGCCGGCGAGTACCGTCAGCAGAATACCGACGACGACGCCAAGAGGTCCAATAGACGGCACCAGAGACACCTCGGCGGCGTGACCAGGTCCGGATCCTCCGACCTCTGCCATAGAGCCGCGCAAAGAGGCGGTTTAAAAGGTTGGTGGACCGGCCGGGATTCGAACCCGGGATCTCCCGCGCGCGAGGCCTACGCGGGGGCAGACCCCCTGGGCATCCTTCCGCTAGACTACCGGCCCTTGCCACCAACATGCAGAGGTTAATAACTTTTTCGTGCTTCACATGCTGTGCACAGCGCTGTTGAAATAACAGAGGATTTACACCAGTGCCGTGCACAAGGCTTAAATATCCCACACGATCCTACCGCCATGGCGGCGAAAACTCTCTACCTGGCGGCCGCCCTGCTGGCCATCGCGGCGGTTGCCCAGACGACGACCAAGATAGTGGTATCGTTTCCCGCATACAACGTCGTGCTCAGCGAGGCTTTTCCAAACGCAGACGTCGTCCTCATCACAAAGGGAGCATCGGACCCACATGAGTACCAGCTGACGGCTGAAGATCTGCAGATGCTCAGTAGCCTCACCCCACGCGACGTCGTCGTCCTCTCCATGCACGCCCCCTTTGAGCAGAAGATAGCCGAGATGGCTAGAGACGGCCAGATAAAGGCCAAGGTCATAGACCTCACAAAAATCCAGCAGTATCTAACATACGACAACGGAGCGGTGAACCCCCACGACCACGGCATATACCCGCCCAACGTCCTCAGGCTGGTAGCCGCCGTGGCAAACGCCACCGGGCTAAGGCCGGACCTGGCCTTCCTACAGAAGCTACGGGAGCTCAACTCGACATACTGCTGTAGATTCAGTGGAAAAGCCGTGGCCCTGACGCCAACCGCGCAGTATATACTCTACTGGCTTGGATACAGAGACATAGCCGTCCTCATCAAAGAGCCAGGCGTGCCACCCACCCCGCAAGACCTCCAGAAGGCCCTCCAATACGCAAAAGAGGGCGCCCCAGTCCTAGCCGCCGTAGTGCGCGGAGAAGCTCTACGCATAGTAGACCAGTTTAGACAGAAGGCCCAGGAAGCCGGAATAAACCCAAACATAATCACGGCAGACTTCTCCAAAAACTACATCCAGACCCTAGAAGCCGCGGTCAGACAAATAGCGGCCGCCCAAACGCCCACGGCCACCGAAACCACAGCCAAACAAACAACGCAACAGAACACAGAGGCTACCCAGACGGCGCACACAGCCGCCGGCCCAGAGCCGACTATCCCAATCGCAGTAGCCGCCACAGCCATCGTGCTACTCGCAGTTCTACTCCTCCTCAGGTGGAAAAAACAATAGGCTTTTTCCTCCGTACCCGGCACAGGTTCTCCTCGCCCACGTGCGTGAAGCTACTGCAGATAATACAGCCCGGGCAACACCCTCAAGCCCCACCAGAGACCAGCCCCACTCCAGAGCCATCTACTTACGCTACCAACCCTCAGCCTCATACAGCGGCATATAAAGGCGGCCTCCCGCCTCCTCATTGGCGTTATGTCTATATGTGGCCGTGGGGGGTGTGCTATGGACTCCATGGCGCCGTTGCGCAGGAGGATCTCAGAACAGCCGTGGACAAGGTAGTGGAGAAGCTAAGAGAGGGCAAAAAGCTCACCACGAAGGACATCTCCCTCCTATACCTCGGCACCATCGTAAACGAGCTGGGAGGGATAAGAGGAGAAATAGCGCGGTTGGAGCAGAGGATGGAGGAAATGAACAAGAGAATAGACGAGACAAACAAGAGAATCGACACCACAAACCAGAGAATTGACGCGGTGGCGGAGATCTTTAGTATGCGGATTGATGCCCTAAGCCAGCGGATCGAGGACACCAACAAGCGGATTGACGCGCTGGCAGACAGCCTAAACAAGCGGATAGACACGGTGGCGGAGAGCCTAAGCAGGAGAATTGATGAGACAAACAGGCGGATTGACGCCCTAAGCGCCCGTATAGACGACGTGCAGAAGACCCTTCTGGAGATCCAGCGCCTCTTAATGGAGCTGCTGAAGACTATGCAGACCTAGCCGACTGCCGTTTTTCTCCGCGGACCCGCCCCCGCCGTCTTGTGACTGCGGCCGGTTCCCGGGCATTTCGATAAGTTCTAGGCGGTCTGCGTGGCCCTCCGCAGTTTGGACTTCCGTACAGCTCCCCCGTGGCCTATCAAAGTTTTTATGGCGTTTCTAGCTGTGGCGCATGGAGGAGGTGATCTACAGGGGGAGGAAGTTCACGCTCGTGAGAAGGGCGAGGCAGGTCGGCGGCGGCGTTGTGTGGGGCGAGTACCTCGTCCACCCGGGGGCGGTGGCGGTGTTGGCCCTCAACGGCGGCAAGGTGCTGTTGGTTAAGCAGTTCCGGGGGGCGCTGGGCCAGTGGACGCTGGAGGTGCCCGCGGGGACGCTGGAGCCCGGGGAGGACCCCGGCGAGGCCGCCGTGAGGGAGATGGTGGAGGAGACCGGCTACAGACCGCTTAGGCTGGAGCACCTCCTCGACTTCCACCCAACCCCCGGCGTCTCCAACGAGCTTATCAGGATATATTACACCGACGCCCTGGAGCACGTCGGCGTTGGGGGGCGGGACCCCGGGGAGGTGGACATGGAGGTGGTGGAGGTGAAGCCGGCGGAGCTCCTCGGGATGGTCGACAGAGGCGAGATAAAAGACGGCAAGACCATCGTGGCGGCCCTCGTCGCCTGGAAGAGGGGTCTACTGAGGGCCTGAGGCGGCGAGCGCCCCCTCAGCCTCCACAAACGCCTCGGCTAGGCGCCGTATAGCCGGGTCGCTAGACAGCTTATACAGCCTCACGCGGCCCACATATTTCACCTCCACCACCCCGTACTTCACCAGCTGCTCCAGTTGCTCCGACACAGCCTCCTGAGTTGCGCCCACCCTCCTCGCCAGCTCGGACATGTTCATCTCGCCGAAGAGCCACAGCGCCATCACGATCTTGATCCTGGTGGGGGACCCCAAAACTAGGTCGATCACGGGGGGAAAAAGGGGGGTTGTTTATTTCTTCTTGCCGATTAGTCTGTATACTTTTATGCCTGTGTAGGGGGATTTCGCTACGGCGAATATCATCGGCCCTCTGGCGGTCTGCTTCTCCACAGTCTCGTACTGGTCAGTCTCAAACGCCTTCTTGGCTTTTATATCGTAGAACTTCAGCTTGTGTTTCATGCCCACACCCCCGCCACCTCTTTAAAAAGACGTCGGCTATTTTAAGAAAATACGAAACAGAGCCGCCCGAGCAAATATCCACAGCCTATATATCTCCACATCCGGCAGAAGACGTGATAGTTCTTACACAACGATACGGGGCTCTGCCGCTGGAGGAGGGATGTATAAAGCTCGTTGGGGCCGCGCCGGCGTTTACGCGTGATAGCTGCGCCGGCCGCTACCTCCTGGTGAAGAGGGGGGCCGGGGTGTACCTAGAGAGGCGCCCCGTCAAGCCCGAGGGCTTGGCCTTCTACATCGCCGTCGGCCCCCCACGCCGCGTGGAATACGCCGGAGGGGGCTTCAGATTTGGGGACGGCCTAGACCTCTTCCACGGCTTCGCCAAAAGGGGGCTCTGGAGGGAGCTGACGCCGTCTCTCCACGCCGCCGTATCCACATACGCCGCGAGATGCGCCTACTGCACGGCACACATAGAGGCGGCGTACAGCAGAAGGCCGGCCTCCTCCAGAGCCCCGGGGGTGTATATAGAGGTGGAGGGCCGCGCCGGGAGGTATAGGGCGGTGGCGGTCTCTCTGCCGGGCCGCTCCAACGCCTTTAGAGAGGCCGTGGCCAAGCTTCTAGACGAGGCGGAGGCCATATACTCCATAAGGCTGGGGGCCGCCGTCGATACCCCGCTAGACCTCTACCTGCAACCGCCCGTCCCCCTCTATAGGCTTGCCCCCGCCCCGGCCATCGCCGCCGTAGCCAGAGGCAATGGCTAAGGAGGTGAAGAGGAGCATCAGAGAGCGGATATGGCGCCTCATGGAGGAGAGGGACATAGCCTCCTTCCCCCGCCCCGTCTACGGGAGGATCCCCAACTTCAAGGGGGCTGAGAGGGCTTGCCAGAACCTGACACGACTAGGCCAATTCGCCGACGCAGCCGTCGTGAAGATAAACCCCGACGCGCCGCAGAGGCCCTGCCGCGAGGCGGCCCTAGCCGCCGGCAAAACAGTGGTGATGCCTACGCCTAGGATAAGAGAGGGCTTCCTCCTCCTCGACCCACGCTCTATACCGAGGGAAGCGTATAGAGAGGCGTCGACGATCGCGGGCGCCTTCAAGTGGGGGAGGCCCGTGAAGCCCTGGCATCTGCCGGGGGTAGACCTCGTCGTTGTGGGGTCGGTGGCGGTGAACCCGAGGACCGGCAGAAGGGTCGGCAAGTCCCACGGCTACGCCGAAATCGAGTGGGGGATCTTGACGGCCTTCGGCAAGGCGGGCGAGGGCACCCCAGTTGCCACCACCGTCCACGACGTGCAGCTGGTGGAAGACGACATACCCAGGGAGCCCTTCGACCTGCCCGTGGACGTCGTAGCCACCCCTACGAAAACGATCTTCGTCAGAAGGGCGGACCCGAAGCCCAGCGGCATCTACTGGGAGTACGTCACGGAGGATATGCTGAGAGAAATCCCGCTCCTCTCCGAAATACGCAGAAAAAACGTTTTTATCTAGACTCGAAAAAGTCGTTATGTCTTGGAGGGTGGCGATGACCATAGCCGGTTTAGACTCAGGCGGCGGCGCGGGGATACACGCAGACGTGAAGACCTTCGCGGCGATGGGGGTCCACGGCACCACGGCGCTGACCTGCGTAACCGCACAAAACACATACGAGGTCAGGGAGGCCCAGTGCCTCCAGCCGCCGCTCGTGAAGGCGCAGATACTGGCGGTTTGGGACGACATGGGCATAGACGCGGGCAAGACCGGAATGCTGGGGACAAGAGAAATAATCGAGGAGGTGGCCGCCACGGTCTCCAAGCTGGGCTTCCCCCTGGTGGTGGACCCCGTAATGATCGCGAAGTCGGGCGCTCCGCTGATATCTGAAGACGCCGTAGACACCCTCAAGAGGAGGTTGCTCCCAGTGGCGAAGGTAGTCACGCCCAATAGACACGAGGCGGAGAAGCTGACCGGCATAAAGATAACCAGCGTCGCGGAGGCGAGGAGAGCCGCGGAGGTCATACACAGGGAGTTCGGCACAGAGGTGGTGGTGGTCAAGGGAGGCCACCTAGACGCCCCGGAGGCCGTCGACGTGGTGTACATAGGCGGCACCTTCCACGAGCTGGCGACCCCCCGCCTAGACTCGCGGGCGACCCACGGAACCGGTTGCTCCTACTCCGCCGCCATAGCCGCGGGGCTCGCCAAGGGCCTACCCCCCCTGGAGGCCATAAAGACCGCAAAGCGCTTCATCTACATGGCCATCAGATACGGGGTGGCCAGGGGAAAGGGCCACTGGCCCGTCAACCCCATGGCCTGGCTAGAGATGCCGGCGGAGAGGTGGAGGACGTTGGAGGAGCTGAGGGAGGCCCTAGAGGCCGTGGAGAGGCAAGCCGAGGTCTTTGCAAAGGCCATACCCGAGGTGCAGACGAACATAGGATACGCCATAGACCCCCGCTACGCCACGACGAGAGAAGACGTCGCCGCGGTGCCCGGGAGGATAGTGAACTACATGGGCCGCGCCAAGCCCTCCGGCCCGCCCGCCTTCGGCGCAAGCGACCACATAGCCAGGAAGATACTGGCGGCGCTGGCGAAAGACCCCCAGGCCAGGTCGGCCATGAACATAAGGCTAGACGCGGCGTACATAGAGAAGGCGAAGAGCCTAGGCATGACAATAGCCTACGTAGACAGGAGGAGGGAGCCGGAGGACGTCAAGAAGAGAGAGGGAGCCACCATGCAGTGGATCATCGAAGAGGCCTATAGACAGACAGGGGGAAAAACGCCAGACCTAATAGTGGACTGGGGAGACTGGGGCAAGGAGCCCATCATAACCGTACTGGGGAAAACCCCAAGGGAGGTGGTAGAGAAGGTCCTTCGACTCATACGCTAAATCTTTAAATACACAGATGGGGGTCACGGGCATGTGCACGCCCCCAAAGAAGACAGAGGAGAAAAAGAAGCAACCTGAGAAATAGCCCTATCCCCTAAGCACAACAACACCCTCAGGTTTTTTAATCCTAACAGCAAGAGTCTCCCTCAGGAGGAAGCTGTGGCCCGCCTCGTCGGGGCCCAGATGGACAACCTCTGTGTCTACGCCCACTGCGATGTCTACCACGGCGGGGCTTGCGGAGAGCAGGAGGGCAACGCCGTCTTCCAGCTGCGGGATCACCGCCACCTCCCTCACCAGGGACTTCACCCTGGTGAGCTCCATGACGCCTGTCCTCTCCTCCACCACCACAAGTCTGGCGTATCTCCCCGGGCTCACGAAGAGGACGTAGGGCTCTGGGACGTAGGCCCGGTACAGCTCAGCCACAGCCCTAGCCACCTCCGCGGTGGCGGACCCCGGCCTCTCCCAGCTAGACGCTTCGAGAGTTCTGCCGGCGCCCCTGAGCAACGCCTCAGCCACAGCCGCGTCTTCCATGTAGGCGAACCTAGCCGCGGCCTCCTCTCCGGGAAACGCGCCGCCTCTCGAAAGCCACTCCTCAAGCCCCCGGTAGGAGATAGTAAACCTAAGCCTGACCTCCCTCAGCGGTATGACAGCCCTCTCCAACGACCCCTGCGCCCCCGCCGCCTCGACGCCGACGGCATCCGCGTCCCTCCCCACGTAGATAGTCTGGAGGTACCTCCTAAACCTCCTAGACGACGCCGCGGCCCCCCTCACCCCCTCCACGAATTTCACAACCCAACCGCCCCCGCCGGCCTCACCCGCTCTATTCCCCCCGTCCCCCGGGGGGTCGCCGCTTTTTATACCGGTGAGCTTCTCCACCTCCCCAGCGCCGGCCTTTAGCTCGCCAGCCAGCGCGGGGTCGTAGGCCTTCAGCAAGGCGAGAAACTCGCCGAAGTGCGTCTTCTCCTCGTTAGCAACATCTTCAAAAACCCTCCTCACCCTCTCGTCCTCTACGTATTTAGCCAGCTGTAGATATAGGCTGATGGCGTCGAGCTCCGCGATTATGGCCAGACGCAGGGCATCAGCAACCTCCAGAGAGTCGAACTTCTTCTCTCTAACGACGTCAACAGGGTTTTTCGAAAACACCATGACAGTGTTAGGTCTCATATATAAATACACAACAGAAACACATCAAAAACCTAGATTCTAATTCTACAACAACCCCCGTCTAAAGCGCCAGAGGGCGGCGCCAAATAATGGAAAAGGAGGTATCCCACCGAGGAAGAAGGGAGGAGCACGGCGGTTCGTTACAGCACAAGTCCCGACATGGCTACGTCGGCCGCCGCGCGGGCTCCGCCACACAGCGAAGTGGCGCAGACTCACGATATTTCGCGCCACTGTCGGAACCCACCCGCTTAACGATCATGCCGCTACGGTGGGCCGTAGACGCCTGGATCGAGACGATTCACGTCAACTACGACAAGCGCCTACACCAATACACAAAAGCTGAGCAGTGGGACAACAAGTGTGTTTTTACTCCTTCTTTTGCTGAAACCTTTTTCAAGTCGATGCGGACGCCGCCTGAGCGGCAGGCTGGGGGCTTCGGATGCCCTTCATTGGCCCTTCGGGGGCGTCTGCCCGTTTTCGGCGTATCCAATGCCGGCCTCTGTCTCCAGCGGCAGGAGCCGCTACGCCGGTGAGCCACGGCTCTGCTCACGCCTGTGTGAGAGCGGCGTGGTGCTGCACGCCGGTGTTCCCCGCGCCGTCGGCGTCTGCGGTTAGAGCTCTATCCTCCTTCCGCCTCTGATGACCTCTATCCTGGGGGTTCTGCCCTGGATCAGCGCTTCGCCTATCAACAGGCGGAGTTCGAAGACGTTGGCCACCTCGCGGCCGTCGACCTTGGTTAAGATGTCGCCTCGGGCGATGCCCATCTCTTCGGCCGGCGAGCTTGGCACGACGTCAACGACGAGAAGCCCTCTGTCTGTGGGGAGGCCGTATAGGGCCTTCAGAGCTTTGTTCAACGCAACGACGTATACCCCGAGCGCCGGCCTTACGTATCTCCCGTATCTCTTCACCATCTGGTACATGATTCTGACTAGGTCTATAGGCACCGCGAAGCCCAGGCCCTGGGCCCCGGCGATTACGGCCGAGCAGACCCCCACCGCCTCCCCGGAGAGGTTCACGAGCGGGCCGCCCGAGTTGCCGGGGTTGATCGCCGCGTCTGTCTGGACGAGGTATTCGAAAAACCTATCGCCAGCCCTCAAGCTCCTCCCCACAGCGCTTACGATGCCGAAGGTCGCAGTGGGCTTGTCAAGGAGGGCTAGGGGGAAGCCCACGGCGACTACCCCCTGCCCGACCCTCAGCCTCAGCGCGCTCCCTAGTGACAGCGGAACGGCGTAGAGGTCGGAGTAGAGTATGGCCAGATCCTCGGCGGGGTCCGCCGCCGCCACCACGGCGTCAGCCACCTCCCCCTCGGGGGTGATCAACGCCACCTCACCCGCCTGCGCCACGACGTGGTATGCAGTGGCGTAGACCCCCCGGTCTATGGCAAAGGCGGAGCCGAAGCCCTCGCCGACAGCCCCAACCCCCCTCGCCGCAACGCCCACGACAGAGCGGGCAACCTTTTCCACTAAGCCGCTCAAATCCATATGCAAAGATGAGCCTTTATATTTAACACCCCCGGGCCTACCCAGCCCCCGCCTCCGCGGCAGAAAAGCCGCCTATCCGCCTACGTTCCCGGCGGGCTCCACGCCAGAGCTGTCCGAAGCACCGCCGACAGCAGTCGGCGGCGCGCGCCCAGGTCCCCACCCCCGCGCAGGTCGAACGATGGCCCCCGCCGTCGGGCATGCCCTTTCGGGCGGCGCCCCGGGATCGACTACTCTGCGGCAAACGCCCGGTTCATGTAGGATGGGGGCCGAGGCGGCGGGGTCTGAGGCTGGGGGGCGGCGCCTTTAGCTTCTAGGCTATTAATCAGCCGCGTATTTTCGCGGTTAGGAAGCCGACACCCAGCAGTATATATGCGACAAAAAGCAGAACGATCCCCACGACTACCACCGCAGACGCGGACCCCCACCAGTAGAGCTTGTCTGCGGTTTTAAAAACCTCCTCCCCGGTCCCCCTAGCCAGCGTATCTAAGACACGCCTAAATCTATATGCAGAAGCCAACTGGAAAACCCAACCCACCACCCAAGCGGCGGCGGCCACGGCAAGCGCAACGCCGTGGAGGCCAGTGCCCCAGAGCAGGTGCGAGATGGAGAAGCCGGCAACGCTGTAGGCGATAGTATACGCCAGAGACGCCACGATTACGTATACCAGCCAACTCAACGCATCCCCCCTGGCGTCCCCCAGCCTCCCCAGAAACTCCAAAACCCCCACATACATCAAAACCGCACCCACCAATGTGGCAACCCAGCTCGACACAACCCCCGCCCCAGCCAAGAAGGCCCCCACAGCCGCAAACACCCTAGCGAGATCCAAATCCATAAGGCCACAAAACTGTAAGTTAATATAGTAATCCGCCCTTCAAGGCCGAACCCCTCCTTGCGCCTCGAGGCGCCTGTGGTCCAGCAGAGACGCAAACCACCGAGTCTCGCCAACAAAAGGCTACAACAGACGACCTTCCTCGCTACGTCATCTAACCCTCGCCCGCGAGCTTTTTCACCGCCGCCTTCAGCTCCTTCACTACGTCTACAAGCTCGTCGAGGCGGTGGAAGGCGTTTAGCGTATTCCGCTGCTCTTCCTCCAGCTCCTCCAGCCGCCTCAAGATGAGGTAGAGGGCTAGGAAGATAAGCTCTCTTTCGCCTACCGCCTTCCCCTTTTCCAACTTCCCCAAAGCCTCAGAGGCAAAAGCCGCCACAACAGCTGACTTTTCTCAACTCGTCCATAAGGCCTGTGGCGGACGGAGATATATATGTAACCGCGCGCCGGTGGGCCTACAACAGCGGCGGGCGTGGGAGGAGGGCCAGGGTGTAGAGCCCTGCGGCTGTAAACACGGGGATGCCGACGGGGAGGGCCAGCCTCAGCCACTCCCTAAAGCCGATCTTTAGGGCGCCCGCCAGCACGATGTTGGGCACGTTGCCGGGCACCGTGAAGCCGCCTGCGATGAGGAGCGACGTTAGGAAGCTCCGGAGCGCCTCCGGGGCCATCTCGGGGCCCACCAGAGTTGCGACGAGGGTGGCGTTGTCCGCCACGGCGGAGACCGCGCCGAAGAGGTAGAGGGCCTCTCTGCCGAGTCCGGAGACGGCGGCGGCGAGCGGCTTGAAAAACTCGCCCAGTATGGTCAGGGCGAAGATGAAGACGTACACCCTAGCCGCCCTGGCGAAGACCTCCCTAAGCTCCGGCTCATACGGCTCCACCTCCGCCCCGGCGCCCCTCCGCCTCGCCAGCGCGAAGTAGGTGTACAGGGCGAAGAAGACCACCAAGATGAGGACCACGTCGAGGAGGACATCCACGAGGTAGAAAAAGCCCTGCCTCAGCTTAGCCACTGCAATGGCCGACAGCGGCTCGCCCAGCGGCAGTAGAGCCGCGCCGGCGCCAATGGCGTATGCGCCGGACACAGCCGCAACCGCCTTGTAGCCATGCGGCGCCCTTGCAAACGCCAGAAGCTCCGCCAGCACCGCCGCCGCCACAACCGCAGACACCACGCTACTGGAGAGCCCCAGCGCCAGGACCAAAGCAGCCAGCACCCCAGGCCTAGCCAGAGCGCCGGCCCAAGCCGCCAGCCTCCGCCTCAAGAGGTAGAAGGCCAGCCCGGCCAGAAGAACAACCTGCGTGATGCCCACCGGCACGTAGCCGACCCCCGGCTGGTAGACAGCCACGGGGTGGAGAAGAGCCTCCTCAAGAAGGTGCAGGCTCCAGATCCCCCCAACAGACGCCGCCACGACGCCGACCCCCAGGAAAAACAGCTCGAGGTTGTGCTCCACCCGCCTAGAGGCCAGGGGAAGAGCCACAAGCAAGACGAGAAACACCACCTGTAAAACCAGCTCCATTCCCCGGCGTAAAAAATCGATTTTTAAGCGTTACATTTCACTATAGACAGCGGGGTACACCACAAAACTTTATTTGTTGAAGAGTTGATATAACTTATGTATGGACTTTCGGAAGTTATCGCGTCAGTTCTGCTGTTGGTGATAAGCGTGACCTTCGCCGTGCTTATCGCCTCGGTTTTCTACAACATGTACTTCCAGACTCAGAGCTCTCTGGTCGCCGAGCAGGCGAGGGAGTACTGCGAGGCGAGAGTGGTGGCGGTTACCAACGCCAGCGGCCGGGCCACCATATGGGTCTACAACATGGGCAAGGTTAGGTGCGTCTTCGCCGGAGCCTACGCCCTAGACGCGCTGGGGAACGTGGCCGCCGCGGCTTCGACATCTACATCTCTGGAGCCGGGCACATTGGCGGCTATAAACACCGCTCTGCCATATGGCTACCCCGGCTACAGGATCTCTACAGCACAAGGCCAGACCTTCGACTACTGGGGGAGATGACGGCGCCACGCGGCATATCAACGGTAGCAGCCTTCGCCATATTCGTAGTAGTGATGGCCGTCTTTATGCTAGCTGTCTTGTACTACTACCAGACAATACGTCAAGCAACGCTCCAGGGGGTGCAGTACGTGAGAGAATCCGCACTTCCGCCAGACCAAGAGGCGGCCTTGATATACAACGGCCAATCATGCCGCCTCCAGGCAGCGGGCCCCAACTACCCCTTCCTCTACTACATATCGATTAACAAAACAGGGGGGGTCTACATAGACGAGAGGATCCCCCCCTCGCCGTATCAGTTCCAGATACTTTGCCCCGACAAGCCCGGCATATACAAATACATAGGCGTTAGACAGAACGCCCAACTGGCCTACCTATATGTATACATTGGTCCAACGGCGACGTGGCTACAGGCAAACGGAACTGTATATTTCGTGAAAAAAGTCGGCGACGTCGTCAACATAGCGCTGTACCTAAACGCGTACAACAACTCAACAGGCTGGGCGCCCCTCCAATACAGCATATCGCTGACCTACGACAACAACCTACTCGACTGCTACCCCTCCGCCTTCTCCGCCGGTCCCACCTCGCTCGGACCTGGACAAGCGGGGGTCTACAGCCTGGGGACGGTTCAGTGCAGAGCAAAATCGACCTTCGTCTCTACCACAATAGGCGCAGTGGTTACGCAGACCTACGGCAGCTACAGCTGGACAACGGAAATACCAATAGTGGTGCAGCTGATAAACGCCTCGGCCACGCAGACAGCCCCAGCGCCGCCCTCCGGCGGCTGTCCAGCCACCATCACCCTGACCGCAGAACAAGGTAGCGTCTTAAGCGGCTACAACGAGCTCAACGGCTGGATCGCGGCGTGGGGGCCCTACCAAGGCGGAGCCGCCGTAGCTGTGAGACCTGGAGTGCTTGTCCCAGACTCTTTGAGCACCGGCACGGGGCCCTACTACGTCGAGCTAAGAAATCAAAAGATCGCAACGCTCTCTGTGAGCGGCGCGCCTGCAACCGTGACGGTCTCTGGAGCCATGCCCAACTTCCTCTCGTCTCTAGAAATAACCATCGGCAGCTATACCGTCTATTCAAACGGCTCGTCGGCCGCGGCGACCCTCCAGCCCGGCGTATACCCCGTCTACGCGTCAGTCAGAGCCAAGCCCAGCGCCTCCATCGCCGGCTCCACCGCGACGCTCTACATTACGTGCGGATCGACGCAGATCCCCCTCCTCTTCGAGATCCCACAGTGGGGCGACTGGGGAGTACAAGTCGACATATACTACAACCCCTCAGGCCAGTGGGGAACTCAGCCCAATTGGCAGAGCTACCAATACGTAGGCACCTGGTCGGTGGGCTCGGCGTACTTCTGGCTGTCTACACAGTCAGACCCCTACGGCTTTGGCGCCACACAACCGCCGTATTTCTCCATTAAGAGTTTAGTTAACACCGCGCCCAAGTGGGCCGCGGCGTGGCTTCCGCAGACCTCCTCCGGTTGGGTTAACTACGCCCTTAGATACAGAGGTGTACTCTACATCCCCTGGGATGGGGATGTTAACTTCGGCGCTTGGCACGACGACGGGGTCTACATATCCATGTGCGGAAAGACCCTAAACGCGTGGTATCCGACGGCGCCTCGTTTTGACAGCACCTCGGCCAACTGCGGTAGCGGTAACGTCTCTATAGAGATCGACTATTTCGAAGGGTATGTAGATTCTGTGTTGATCTTCGTCGTCGGGAAAGGCAATGATGCATATATACCGACTATAGACGGCGCCTACTACTGCTCCAAATTTGACTGGAAGACGGGGAGTTGCAAGAGCGGTTGGAGATTCAGCGCCGCTTCCGGCGGCGGTGTGCCGTATTTCGTGGTGGGCAGGTACACGCCGGGCGCCTCCGACGGCGGTGGCGCGCCTGTGCCATAGTATTTAAGGGTGGCCATTGGGATGGGTATGAGGCTTCTTTTAGTTCTGGCTGGGGTTGCCCTGGTTTTTGCACAGGTTTACGTCTTCAGCGACGGCTCTGGCTATGCGGTTTTTTCGCATATGGGCTTCTCTGTGTATTCTATGGATGGGCGGCTTCAGTATGTGGGGGGCGCGCCGGCCTACCCCGGGCCCACATGTATTGCGTTTTACACGGGAGCAGGCGTGTCTGTGGTGACGCCGCGGGGGGCTCTCCGAGCCTTCTACCCGCTTAATTTTACGCCTATTCTCTTGGCCACCGACTGCCAGACCGTGGCGGCTGTTAACCAGACCGCTGGAGTTTACATATCACAGGGCGTGAGATATGTATTTCAGCTGAAGGCGCCGCCCTACGCCATGTCTATGTTAAACGGCGTGGCCTACGTCCTTGATATGAGCGGCGACGTAGTTACCGCCGGGCCTAACGGCGTCTCTGTGTTAAAAATCGGCGGAGATCCGGCGGGCGCCGCGGCAGGCCCCCACTGCGTCGTCGCCTCCGTCGTACGTGGAGATGTGCAGTATTTCTACAGGGTAGACGCGGGCACGCCTCAGCTGATAGCGCAGAGGAGAGCCAAGGTGGGGCTTGCCTACACCTTCGCGGTGGGTCCCGGCTGTAGGTTCGCCTACGTAGACGGGGATAAGGAGACCGCCGTCGCCCTAGACGGCCCCTACACCATATATGGAACATCGACGGGCTACATAGAGGTGTATAGAGGGGATAAGCTCCTCTATTCTAAACACGTGGGGGGGCCCGTCCTGGCGCTTTCGTCCACAAGCCTCAACATCGCCTACGAGACCCCAGCCGGCGTCCGACCCCTCATCCTCGTCAACCTAACGGTTTATACCAACTGCGGCGTCTGGAGCATGCTCAAGGAGGCGTCGGAGCCCTACTCGCCGCCGCATATTCTGGACTTTGGAAACGGGACCCGTTGCGTCTTAAACAGCAGTTCAGCCGCGCCGGGCGCCGTCTACGCAGTATACACGAGGGAGTACTACGTCCAGCTCTCTTCTCCGCAGCCGTACGCCGGGTGGCTCCCCGCGGGGACGCGCGTCCCCCCGCCGCCGGAGGTCTCCCTCGGCTATATACGGCTGATGCCCGAGGGCTGGGCCGTGGGCGGCAGAGTCGTGAAGGAGATCACGGTGGCGGGCCCCCTCTATGCCTCCGCAGTATACAGGGCGGTGCCGGCTGTAAACGGGACTCTTGGCAACGGGACCGCGGTGGTGGTCTCGGTTGATACCCCCCAGGTGGTTTGGCCGCAACAGCCGGTCTACGCCGTGAAAAAGCTGTACTACGTCTACGTCGCTCCGCCGGGCTCCGTGTCGGGAGGCTCCGGCTACTACCCAGCCGGATCCCACGTGGCGGTATCGGCCGGCGCTCCACAAGCCCCGCCGGGCTGTAGATACGTCTTCGCGGGCTGGGTAGGCATAAACGCCACGTCCCCCAACGCCACAGTTTTAGTTACAAAGCCCATATCGGCTACGCCCCGCTACACGATGGAGTGTCTAGTAAGGCTACGTACGAAATACGGCACAGCGCCGGCCCCCCAGTGGGTCCCCGTGGGGACGACAATAACGCCGGAGGTGGCGCCGACGGCTGTGTGGGACCCCTTCCCCATCAGGTACACATTCGCCGGGTGGGCAATCAACGGCGTTGTGACCAAGAGCATAGCTGTGGCGGGGCCGGTAGAGGCCGAGGCGGTTTGGACGCTAGATCCGACGCCTGCGGTGGCGCTTGCCGTCGGAGCTGTGGTTGCCGGCGTCGCCGTGGCGTATACAATACGCCGGGCGAAAAGAACGCGTTAACGCGCCTCACTGTGTAGTACGGAACCCCCACCACAGAATATAAATGGTTGCACGTTTCTTGTGCCCATGAACAAGGTGAAAGGTTTGGAGCCGATTGTCGCCGCCGTGTTGTTGATAGTGGTGGCGGTGATAGGCGCCGTGTTGGTATACCTCTGGTTCGCCGGCTACGTCACAAAAGCCACAAGCCAAGCCGAGCAGATGGCCGCCTCAGAAAAGCTGAAGGTAGAGGCGGCGTCTCTATCCTCATCCGCGGCCTCAGGCGTCCTCTACATACGCAACCTCGGCGGAGACAACGTCACCCTATCAACGATATATGTGCTAAAGCCAGGCACCCTAAGCCCGCTGTGTCTGGCTAGCGGTATAACCGTATACAAGCCGGGCTCTACAACGGCCACCGCAACTACGTTGTACCCCGGCCAGCTACAGCAGGTGCAGTTCTCAATTCCCACGGGTTGCGTAACCGCCGGATACGACTACGTCATCAAGATAGTGACGTTGAAGGGCACCGAGTTCGCGGTTACGGTTACCGCGAGTTAGGCTTATATAAAGGCCGCCTTCTTTTTTACATGTCCGACTTTCTAGTTTTTGTCTTGGTTGGGTTGGTTCTGGCGGGGGTTGGGTTTGGCGGGTGGCGCAGGGCTGTGTACGTCTACAGGCTGGAGGGGCAGATCCCCCAGGTCCTGCGCGTGCTTTCTGACGCCGTGTCGGCGGGGCTGAGCCTGAGGGGGGCAGTGGAGTCTGCGGCGGCTCTGGCGCTTAGGCCTATGGCCGACGTGCTCAGGCACGTCCTAACTCTGTCTGAAATGGGGGGGCTTACGGTGGAGGAGGCTCTGTGGCGGGTGGCGGGGGAGATCCCGTCCCCCAACTTTAGGAGGTTTGCCCTTATTGTGACCGAGGCTACGCGTAGCGGCGCCAAGCTTCCCGAGGTGTTAGACGTGTCCGCTAGGAGCTTCGCCACGGTGGTGGAGTTCCGCCAGAGCGTCGCCTCGCAGCTCAGGCCGTACGTGGCGCTGTATTACGCAATAGTCGTCGTGTTGGCCGTGTTGACAGACGTGTTGATCTACATGCTTCTGCCTCAGCTGGCCCAGCTGACGGCGGCGGCCCCGGCCCAGGGCGGAATCAAGGCGGTTGTCTTAGACAGGTCTGCGGTCCTCCGGGCGTTGTATTTATCTGGGTTTGCGGGAGTCCTCGTGGGTGGGCTGGTGGTGGGGAGGGTTGTCTACAACAGCGCGAGGGCTGGCCTCCTCCACGCGGGGGTTGGGGCTGTGGTTCTGGCGGTGGGGCTATGGGCGCCGGCGTGGATGGGCTACTAGAGATCTTGGACGAGTACGAGATCTCCGAGCTGGTCCACGCCATTGTGTACGTGGATCGAGACGGCTTTAGGCGGTATAGGGCTGTGGAGCCGCCGTTGTCTAAGGAGGAGGCCGAGACGCTTCAGAGGCTGAAGCGGGCTGTGCAAAACGTGGGCGAGGTTAGAGACGGCGTGTTGAAGCTGGCGCGGGAGAGGCGGGTGGAGTATCTAGAGGAGTTGGCTAGGCGGGCGGCCGCCGAGTTTAAGATAAAGGTCGACGAGAGGGCTTGGGGCAAGCTCTTGTACTACCTGCGGCGGGATCTCCTGGGCTACGGGGTGTTGGACCCCCTCGTGAGGGACCCCTACATCGAGGATGTCCACGTCGACGGACCCGGCGCTGTGTACATCTGGCACAGCAGGTGGGAGTCTCTGAAGACAGACATAGTCCTCACGGCGGAGGAGCTGGACAGCTATGTGCAGAAGTTCTCCGCCCTGGTGGGCAAGTCGGTCTCCTACGCCGACCCCATACTTGAGGGGATGCTCCCCGAGGGCTACAGACTTGAGCTGGCGACGCCGCCTGTATCGCCGAGGGGCCCCTCCTTCGTCATAAGGAAGTACTTCGTCTCGCCGATAACTCTGGTGGACATGGTGAAGACGGGCACCATCTCCGCCGACGCCGTGGCCTACCTATGGCTTATGCTCGACTACGGGAGGAACATAGTGATCGTGGGGCCCACCGGCGCCGGGAAGACGACGCTGTTGAACGCCCTCCTATACCTCATTAGGCCCGACGCCAAGATCCTCACCATCGAAGACACCAGGGAGATAAACATAGTCCACGAACATTGGCAAGCCCTCCTCACGAGGCCCTCCAGGGGGGAGGGCGTGAGAGACGTCTCGGCCTTCGACCTACTAGCGGTTGCCATGAGGTCGCGGCCGGACTACGTGGTAGTCGGCGAGATCCGCGGCGAGGAGGCCTACGTCCTCTTCCAAGCCTTCGGCTCAGGCCACGCGGGGGCCACCACTATGCACGCCGAGACTATCGAAGACGCAGTGCGGCGCCTCCTCACCAGGCCGATGCACGTCCCCCCCATGTTGATAGGCCTCGCCCACGTGTTTGTCCGCATCATGAGGGTTAAGGTGGGCGGCCAGATCGTCAGAAGAGCTGTGGAGATCGCCGAAAACATGGGCGTGGCGAGGGGCGGGAGGCCCCGGCTACACTACGTCTTCCGGTGGAACCCGGAAAGAGACCTCCTGGAGCAGGTGGAGGAGAGTAGACACCTGGAGTCTATATCGAGGACGCGCTTCGTCCCCCTGGAGAAGCTGAGGGAGGAATACAGCAGGAGGAGGGAGCTCATCGCCCTCATGGTGGAGAAGGGCTACTCGACGCCCTACGTCGTGGCGAAGATCTTCACCCAGTACCACCTAAACCCCCAGAAGGCGCTAGAGGCGGTGAGAGCCGGCTCGGTATGAGGGGCCTCCTCTACGAGCTCTATAGACAGAGCGGCCTCGCCTTCTCCTACCGCCGCTACCTAGCCGCGCTGACGGCCGCCCCCGCCGGCGCCGCAGCCGCGGCCGGGGCCGCCGGCCTGCTCCTCCTGGGGCCAGCCGCGGGGGCCGCCTTCGCGGCGATAGCCGGCCTCCTCGCCTTCGCCGGCCTCCTCCTATACCCGGTACACCTAGTGTCCGCAAGACGTAGCCACTTCGAGAACAACTTCGTATACACCCTCTCGGTCCTCCTCCCGCTTCTCGCGGCGGGGGTGCCCCTGGGGAGGGCGGTGACGAGGCTGGCCGAGGTGGAGGACGATAGATACATAGCTAGAGAGCTCGCCCTGGCGGCGAGGGAGATGGTCGTCATGGGGTCAAGCCCCGAGGAGGCCCTGAGAAACAGCGCGGCGAGGGTCCCAAGCCCCACCTATAGAGAAACCGTGGAGGTGTTGACCAAGGCTGCCAGGATAACCCAGAGAGTCGACCTGGTGCTCCTAGCTAGGCTGGACTGGATGCTGAGGGCCAAACAAGTCAGAGCCCAGTCGCTGGTTAGGTCACTCTCCCTAATGTTCGAAGTCTTCGTCGTAGCCGTCATGCTCCTCCCCATAATGGTCTACATAGTGGCGCTTTCCTTCAGCCCACTCGGCGCACTGCAGATAGGCGGCCTCGCCCTGGACCCCCTAACCCTCATGGCGCTCATAGGGCTGGTGTACACGCCCGTAGTGGGCGTGGTCTTCTACCTAGTATTCGATTCCATAACCAAGATATAGTGCGGATAGGAGGCTACACCAAAAAATATTTTAGAGAACGCGCCGCAATCGGCTCTATGATGCTTAGGGGGGTCACCCTTGTCTACGGGCCGCCTGGCGCTGGGAAGACCACCTTTGCGGCGTGGTACACGTACAACAGCTACGATAGGGTGTTTTGGGTGTCGGCTTTTGAGGATGAGGAGACTTTTAGGAGGAATATGGCGGCTTTGGGCTACAACTTCGGCGGGAAGCTGGTCTACTGGGAGGCGGTGTTGGCCGGCGCGGAGGCGTTTTTCAACACCCTGCTGGACGCTGTGGCTCGCGAAAAGCCGCAGGCCCTGGTGATAGACTCCGTGACGGAGTTCCTCGCCGCGGGCGGGGGGCTGGACATCCTCCACAACATTATCTATAGAGCTGTAAAACAGAGCGGGGTTGACGTCTTTCTAACGGCGGAGAGGGAAGTGGCCCAGAGGGTGGCTTATGTGGCGGACAACGTCATTGAGCTGTTCTACGAGGTCTACCCCTACGGCGCCGTGAGAGAGGCCGTCGTGAGGAAGATACGCGGGGGGAGGGCGGGCTACACCATGCCGTATGTCATACTGGAGGGGGCCGGCCTGCTGTTTATAGCGCCAAGCTCTGTAAGTAGGCAAGTGGAGAGGCTAGAGACGCTGACGTGTATCGACGAGGTGGTCGGTGGGATTTACAAAGGGCTTCTACACGCCTTCGTGGGGCCGCCTGGGGCGGGGAAGACTTGGCATATGTTGAATGTGGCTAGGTCGTTGCGCGACCGCGGAGTGGAACCCCTCCTCATATCGATCTCAGGAGCCGGGTCTATATACGCTGAAAAATTCGGCGTAGAAACCATCGACGTAGGTCTAGACCTAGGCGAGTTCTACGCCGCGTTGGCCACCTCCAAAGCGCCTGTGATCTTCATCAGAGGGCTTGAGACGTTCTCAAAGCTATATGGCATCCAGTTGCTCTACACGGCGGTGCGCACTCTCCTAAAGCTAGCTAGGACGGGACGCGCCGTAGTTGTGTCACTTAGAGACCTATACGACCTCGACGTGCTTTTCGACGTGATTGTGAAGATTGAGGATAGGGCGGTCACAGGCGTGAGGGCGCCGGGCGGGAAGATAGGGGAGAGGGTGAGGTGCTGATATGTGTCTGACGAGGGATCTCCTGGCCCGCTTCTACGGCTCTCTTGACGTGTCGCTTCGTACTTTGACGCACTACCGCGTCTTGGCGGCGTTTGGCAAACCTCTGGACTACTTCCTCCTGGAGGAGCCCTGGCGTGTCTACGAAGTGCTGGAAAAGGCACTCGGCAAACACAACGCCGAGCTGATAATCAACATCTTGAGGAGCTGGCTCGAGAGAAATGGATGCAGGCTCACCCACGAACAGCTGGTGAAATATCTAACTACGAGAGAGATGTGGGGGAGCGCTAGGTAGGTTGCTTGCCGCTTATTTCTGCTATCTTTCCGTCTCTCATTTTGGCGTAGGCGTCGCAGTAGGGCAGTAGCTCTAGGTTGTGGGTGACCATCACTATCGTTATGCCGAGGGTTTTCTTCAGCTCTAGGAAGGTGTCCATCACAACCTTGGCTGTGGCGCTGTCTAGGTTGCCGGTGGGCTCGTCTGCCAGGAGTATCCTCGGCCTCGCCACTATTGCCCTCGCGATGGCTACCCGTTGCTGTTCTCCGCCGGATAGCTGGGTGGGCCTCTTCCTGGGGTCTATGTGGCCGAGCCCCGCCAGCCTCAACGCCTCTAGGGCGGCTCTCCTCCTCTCCTCCCTCGGCACCCTCCTGAGGATCAGCGGTAGCTCCACGTTTTCTAGGATAGACATGCGGGGGATGAGGTAGAACATCTGGAAGACGAAGCCGACGTTTCTGTTCCTGAACTCGGCCAGCTCGTCGTCGCCTAGGTCGTTTAGCCTCACCCCGGCCACCGTCACCTCGCCGCTTGTGGGCTTGTCCACGCCCCCTATGATGTGGAGAAGCGTAGACTTGCCAGAGCCCGAGGGGCCGATTATGCACTGGAAGGCGCCCCTCGGCACCTCCAGGCTGACGCCTCTGAGCGCCGGGTAGTCGCCGTAGTACTTAACGACATCTTTTACAACGATCTCCATGGCACGGCCGGGGCTGCGCTATATATAGGTTGCTCACGCGCGGCGAGGAGATGCGGCTTGTGTGTACAAGGGGGACCGACTGCGGTAGCTTCACGGCGCCCCGCGCGGGGCTCTCCGCCGCCGGCGTTATAAACTGGGCTGTTTATAACTCTATGGGCCGTGTCTTAACGGTTTTTGCGCATGGCGACGCAGACGGCGTTTGTTCGGCTGCTGTCGTAGTGGCGGCGCTGGCGGGGGAGTACGAGGAGGTTGAGGTCTATTTCACGCATCCGGTGGACCTGCTGAAGGACTTTAGGGAGTTCGCCCGGGGCGACGTCTACATAGTGGACGTGGCGATAGACGAGAAGGCGGCGGAGGAGGCTGGGCGGGTTTTCGCCGGGTACGGGGGGAGGGTGGTCTACGTCGACCACCACCCCCTCTCCGCCGATTTGCCCCGTGTGGAGGTGGTGCACGAGGTGGGCTCCTCGGCCTCCGAGCTGGCGTATAGGCTCCTCGGCGGGAGGCTCCCCAAGTCCTACAGCAGGGTTGCCCTCTACGGCGCCATCAGCGACTATATGGACCACACGCCGTGGGTGAGGGAGGCGTTGGAGGCTTGGGACCGCCGGATTATATACTTCGAGGCGGGGGTCCTGATGCAGGGCTTGGAGAGGGCTAGGAAGGACCACGACTTCAAGAGGGAGGTGGTTAGGCATCTGGCGAAGAACCTCCCGCCCTCTGCGATGGCTAGGCTTATGAAGATGGCTGAGGAGCAGGCGAGGGTCAACGAGGAGCTCGTCTGGTGGGTGGAGAGGAACGTCTCGCTCCGCGGCTCAGTCGCGTTGGTGGTCAACCCGCCGGGGCCGCTCGGCTTAGCCGCCAACTTGGCCAGGGGGCTGGCGGGGGCTGAGGTGGGGGTGGCGGCTGAGGCTAGAGGCGACATGTACGTAGTGAGCCTCCGTTCCAGGGGGCTTGACCTAAACGCCTTTCTGAGGGATTTCGCCAGGAGATACGGCGTTTCGGGCGGGGGCCATCCAAACGCGGCCGGGGCGAGGATCCCAAGAGACCTCCTCCCCGTCCTCGTGGAGGAGCTCAGCCGCCTACGTAGATGACGCCGGAGGCGTGGGGCGCCTTGGCGGCCTTTATCTGCCTGGGCTCCGTCAGCCACGCCACCACGTTGCTGAAGAACCTGCGGTTGTCGCCCAGGGTTATGAAGTAGGGCGTGAAGGATCTGACCGACCCCACGAAGAGGAAGTTGCCGGCCTGCGCAGCCACGGTGTAGTTCCCCTCTCCGTAGCCGAAGACGTAGCCCCTCACCGTCAGCCTATGGGGGGCGTTGGTGGCCACCGCCGAGGGGCTGAAGAGGGCCAGCCTCCTCACGCCGCTCAAAAGGCTCCAGTTTCCGCTGGGCTCCGCGTAGACGAACTGCCAGTTCTGGAGGTAGGTCCCGCCCCCGGCGGTGAAGTTGTAGACAGCCCTTAGGCCGGACATGTTGAAGTGCATGGGCAGGGGGTCGAAGACGGCGTAGGCGGAGTAGGGCGCCACGTAGGCCGCCCCGCCTGAAACAACGACGGCGCTTGCCCTCATGTCGTAGAAGTAGGCCGCCCTCACCCCCCTGGCCGTTGCGTTTAACACAGCCGCCAGGGCGTCCTTTGAAAACGGCGCAGTTGGGTTAACCACGACCAGCCCCGTGGCGTTGGCCAGGAGAGAGGTCAGCTGGTACTCGCTCGCCGCCGCCACCAGCGCGAAGCCCCGGACGGCCAGCTCGGCCCTAAGCACCTCGATGAATCCCCTCGGCACCATGTTGCCGTGGGACATGTCCAACACCACGTAGGGCTTCCCCAGCGGAGACGTGGGGAGCGTCGCGTTCCTGGGGACGCCGGGTCTTACGTCGATCTGGAGCACCCCCGGATAGATGTAGAACACGGGGACGGGAGAGGCGTTGAGGAGCTGGGACAGAGGCACCCTCCAGGCGGCCGCCCCCGTCGTGTTGGCGATACCGCCTAGGTAGACCAGGGAGTAGTTCCTGAGGCCCAGCTCCTCCGCCATATCTCTCGCGGCGTCGAGGACCCCCCCTACCTTGTCCACGAGGCCTAGCCTCAGCGCCTCCTCCGCCGTGAAGAGACCCGCGGTTTCGAAAACAGCCGGGTTCGCCTTGATCCTCCCCCTCCTCCCCTCCAGCACCGCCTTCACGAAGTTCTGCCTGATCTTCTCAACGTCGTCGTAGTAGCTGAGGAGATCCTCGCCGTAGTACTTCAGCGGCCCCGTGGTGTACACGTAATCGCCCGCGTCGTAGAGGTACAGGTCGGGCCAGATGACGGCCACAACGCCGATGCTGCCCACCCAGCTGGAGGGCGCCGCGTAGATCCTCTCCGCCGCCACGGCCGTGTAGTAGGCGCCGGAGGCTCCGAGGCCGACAACCACGGCGTATTTGGTCTTGTTCAACCCCCTGAGGGCTGTGTAGAGGGCCTCGGTCCCGGAGACGGTCCCCCCCGGCGAGTTGATGATCAGGATGACCCCCGCCACGTCTCTCCTCTGGGAGAGCTCCACGAGGGCCTTCACAACCCTATCCGTCTCGGGGCCGCCGATGACGAAATCCACAGGCACAAGCACGATCTTCGGCTTAGTTGGCTGAGGAGCCTCCCCCGGCGCCTTAGGCTGACATATCGTAAACACGGCCAACAGAGCCACAACGCCGAGCGCCAAGGCCAGCGCTATCCCCACCGCCAGAGCCCGCTCCGCCATAGGGGCCCCGTGGAGCGAATATATAACCTTTCTGCGCGCGGCCGCCGCACAGCCCCCCGCCTCGCCCTACGCCGGGACGCCCACCGCGTGGAGACAGAGACAACGCCAGCCGGGATACTGGGCCTATCTTGAGGTCGCTGAGGGGGTTCGGAGCTTCTGCCGTGGAGGGACGTATCGGGGGCGGGAGGGGGGTATATGCCCTTGGCCGGGTGCCCTACCGCCAGTCCCTCCTGGGCGGAGCGAAGACGTCGACAACCACAGCGTCTGTTAAGGCCACAGCCTCGTGTTCAACCCCAGGCGGTATGTGGACGACGTCGCCCTGCGATGCCGTGAACCTACGCCCGCCCACCTCGAACTCCAGTAGCCCCTCCAGCACCACCGTGATCTGCTCGTTGGGGTGGCTGTGCCTCTGCACCACGCAGCCGGCCTTGAGCTTAAACTGCGCCACTGTGGCCCCCTCGCCGGATATGTACCGCCTCTCCACGCAGTCGCTTAGCCTCTCCCAGCGCCAGGTCATAGCCTCATCAGCTTCTCCCTCTCCTCCCGGGGGAGCGCGGAGATGTCCACCGACTCTAGTATCACCTCGGCGGCCTCCTGGGGATCTCTGTAGTAGAACTTGACGCCGCCTATCACCACCGCCCGGAGCGCGCCGCCCTCCACCAGCTTATCCAGCCGCCTTTCGGCCTCCTCCTGCGGCATGCCCAGGTACGCGGCGGCTTGAGACGCCGTGAAAGCCCCCAGCCACCTAGCCAGCCTCAGAGCCGAGCGGAGGAACACACATCTATGTGCCGCCGCGGTTATATATTTTGTGGTTTATATGATTTATATACCACCCGAGGTGGGCCCATGGACGCCGCCGCGTTTCTAGAGGAGGTTCTCAAGATATACAGCCCTCCCCACGGCGAGGGGGAGCTGGCCAAGTGGCTACTGCGGTACCTCAGAGACCACGTCTCAGACGTGTGGATAGACGAAGCCGGCAACGTGGTGGCGGTTAGAGGCCGCGGCGAGCCCGTCGTCTGGCTACACGCCCACATGGACACGGTGCCTGGCCCCCTCCCCGTGAGAAGGGAGGGAGACGTGTTGTGGGGCCGCGGGGCGGTGGACGACAAGGGCCCCCTGGCGGCTTACACGAAGGCCTTCCTGGAGGCGGAGCCCCGGGGGACGGTGGTGCTGGCCCTCGTCACGGCGGAGGAGGACGACAGCGCCGGTACGGAGGCCCTCCTGAGGGGAGGTCCCCCCAGGCCCCGCTACATCTACGTGGGGGAGCCCACCTCCCTCCACGTGGCGTACGCCTACAGAGGCGGCGCCAAGGTCTACATTGAGCTTGAGTCTAGGGGAGGCCACGCCAGCTCCCCCATATACGGCAACATCGTGGAGGAGCTCTACGCCGTATACCAAGAGGTCAAGAGGGCTCTTGGACACGCCGAGAGGTACGACGCCTTCACCGTCACGCCCACCCTGGTCAACTGCGGCGACGCCCCCAACAAGATACCGACGAGGTGCACCATGGTCCTAGACGTGAGGATACCCCCCGGTAGGACATGCCGCGACCTCCTCGCGGCCCTCCCCCCGCAGGCGAGGGCGAAGAGCTGCGTAGAGCCGGCAGAGGTCTCGCCCACAAACCAAGCCGCCAGGGCGCTCGTCAGAGGGCTGCTGAAACTCGGCCTAGAGCCCAAGCTCAGCAGGAAGTGGGGCACGGCGGACTTCAACCTCCTCGTCGACCTCACCAGAGACATTGCCGCCTTCGGCCCCGGCGACCCGCGGCTAGCCCACACGGAGGACGAACACATAGACATCAAAGAGGTAGAGCTAGCGGCGGTGGTTCTGAAAAACGCCATAGCCGAGCTAAAATAGGGCCCTCCATCTATCAAGTTCGAGACGAGCTCCGACGTCTAGCAGACCTCCACAGCCGGCTGAACAACAGCAAACTCCCCAACTGGCGTTGTAGTTGACAATTGGGTGAGGGGTCGCCACGTCTGGGATAGGCGAAACGGTAAATATATCCCGTGTTTTTCCCTCTGTGGAGGTTTTTAGGTCTAGGGCGGTGGACTACGATAGGTGGTACGCGGCGCATCCTGCGCTGTATAGGTCGGAGCTAGACGCCGTGTCTAGGTTCGACTGCCGCGGGGGCGTGGAGGTGGGCGTCGGGACGGGGAGGTTCGCCGCGCCGCTTGGGGTGAGAGTGGGCGTGGACCCCGTGAGGGAGATGCTCAAGCTGGCGCCCGGGGCGCTGGAGCTGGTGGAGGCGGTGGGGGAGGCCCTCCCGCTGAGGGATAAATCCCTCCCATGCGCCCTCCTGGTGGTTACCCTCTGTTTTGTGGACAACCCGAGGGCGGTTTTGCGCGAGGCCGCGAGGGTGGCCGAGAGGGTGGTGGCGTGTATAGTGCCGAGGGAGTCGCCCTGGGGCAGGCTGTATGTGGAGATGGGCGCGGCGGGCCACCCCTTCTACTCCAGGGCGAGGTTCTACACCCTTGGGGAGGTGGTGGAGATGGCCGGGGGGCTGAGGCCGGCGCGCGTGGTGGCCACGTTGCTGAGACCCCCGGGTGGGCCCGAGACGGAGGAGGAGGCGCGGGAGGTCTCCCTGGCGGAGGCGGAGCGGGCGGGGTTCGCCTGTGTGGAGTTTAGGCCGTGAAGGTGGCCGTCGCCTCTAGGAACCCCAACAAGGTGAGGGCCGTGGAAGAGGCGTATAGGCTCTTCGGCATCCCGGCGCGCGTCTCCTCGGTGGATAAGCCGCCCTCTCTCCCCCCGCAGCCGGTCGGCCTTGAGGCTGTGGTGGCGGGGGCCGTGGAGAGGGCTAAGGCGGCGCTCGCCGCGGCGGGGGAGGCGGAACACGGCGTTGGGATAGAGGCGGGGGCGTTGGAGGCCGGAGGGCGCCACCTCGACGTGACGGTGGCGGCGGTGGCGGACAGAGGCGGCTTGGTGACGTTGGGCTTCGGCCCGGCCTTCCAGATCCCGGACGTCTTTCTGGGCGACGTGTTGAGGGGGGTGGAGCTGGGGGTTCTGGCGGAGAGGCACTTCGGGAAGGCGGCCGTCGGATACAGGGAGGGGATAATAGGCTTGCTCACCAGGGGGAGGGTGACCCGCCTCGACCTCAACGTGGTGGCTGTGGCTATGGCGCTGGTGCCCAGGCTGCCGGCCAACGCCCAGCTCTACCGCTTTTGGAAAACGGCGCCGTAGAAGGGCATAGCTCTGATGAGGCGCCTCTCCAGCTTGAACCTAGACGCCAGCATGGCCTCCGTCTCCCTCCACGTGAAGACGTGGTGTGCTCCCACCGCCGTGAGGATGGCGAGGTAGCCCGGCATAGACTCGGCCACAGGCTGGGCGACGTAGAGCCTACCCCCCGGCTCCAGAAGCCGCGAGATGCAGTCGAGCTCGCGGAGTGGGTCCGGCATCCACTGGAGCTTCTCTATGAGCAACACGGCGTTGTAGCGGCCTGAGAGCTCGCAGGCGCTAGACGCCGCGGCGAAGGCGGCGGAGGGGGCCACCGCCTTGGCCATCTCGAGAAGGGCGGCGCTGGGGTCGTAGCCGAGGTAGGAGGCGGGCCTGTAGTCCTCGTGGTAGAAGGCGGCGAGGTGGCCCTCCCTAGAGTAGGGCTCAAGCACGGCTTGCCCGTCGGTGACACCCACCGCCTTTAGGAAGGCCTTCACCATTATCCTGTGCCAGCCCTGTACTTGTATATCGCTGTAGAGGAGCTCCAGCGCGTTTCTATCCACCTCGTCCCGCGCCACCCTGGCGGCGCCCAGCTCGTCGAACCTCATGTGCATCTCCACCCACTCCCTCGCGTATAGTCCCCTCGGCATCTCGGGCTCCCCAACCTCCTTCCTGAATTCGCCTCTCTCGTCTATTATCCCCCTCCTGAGAAGCGATATGTAGAGGGCTTTGGCAAAGGGCTTTTTTAGATCTGCGCCCTCCTTCACCTCCCGCCACCACTTAGCCGCATACCAGACGCTCCAGTCAAGAGCTTTCTTGAGCTCAAAGATGCCGCCAGACGCGTGTATGTACTCCTTAAAGTGTCTCCAGACCGAGGAGAAGTCTACGTACATATCAAGGCGCCCACCTCCCTAAGCTTCAGGAGGACTGGGTAGAGCTCCCTCGGAGCTCTCCCGGACTCCAACGCCTGGAGAACCATCTGCTGGGTGGTTGGGCTCAGCGCCGCCAGCCTATCCCAATCCCGCACCTCGCAGTCGCCGAGCTTAACAACGCTCGTCCTTTCGCATCTAGCCTCGTCTATGGGGTGTCCACAGCTGGGGCAGAAAACCGAAAGGCCAGGCGACGCCTCCAGGAGGAAAGGCCTTCCACAACGCGAACAAACGCCACGCAGGAGTGTGGCGAGCTCCACATACCTACTAACTTGCAGGTATTTTAGGATTCCGGAGGCACCTCCTGTGTATAATGAAACCGGCGTGGTAGCGGGGCCCGGATTTGAACCGGGGACCTCGGGGTTATGAGCCCCGCGGCCTACCAGGCTGGCCTACCCCGCTCCGGTACTAAAAATACCACCGCTTTATAAGCTTTTCTCAAGAAAGGGGGTTAGCTGGGGGTCGGCGACCTGAGCTTGTCTAGGGTGTCTCTGAGGGCTATATACATCAGTATGTGGCCCACCAGCGTAAGTATGCCGGATATGCCGGCTATTATCAGCGCTATGTCGATGATGTAGAGGATACCTGCGACCATGTAGAGCGAGTTGTTGTAGCGGCCGTTTAACTTGAAGGCGCCTATTATGAAGGTCAGTATCTCGCCTACGAAGTATATCACCCCGCCTATGAGGGCAACTATGAAGATGGTTATTAAGCCGGAGAGCATCCCAAACGGCGGCCCCGCCATATGAAGCGACGCCCAACCAGCCGCTATCGCCGCCAGTCCAACGACCAAGCCCAACACAACGACGAGAAGGCCGACGATCATGAGGGTGGTGCCGGTGTAGCAGATCTTAAATCCGCCGTCTACCTGCGAGAGAATCCGCATCCCACCCCTTATTTTCGAAAACAGCGCATATAGTGAGATAGCCACCGCGGCCACAAGCGCGGCTACGAAAACGGCGACGGCGCCTACAAGAGAGCCTAAGCCGGCCGCCGGGTAAAAGCTCAGGGAGGCAAAAAACGACAGCAAGCCGGCCGCCACGCCGACCAGCGCCACGACGACCGATATCAGGAGGTACAGAAAGCCCGTCTTCAGCTGGCTTACGCCGTCTATCTCCAAAATTCTCGGGTCCATAAAAAGAGATATTCGGCGTTTTATAAATTTTGCTTCAGATCCTCCAGGATTTGGTATATGGAGCGGGGGTCGGCGGTCCAGAGGGGGGAGTTTCTGGAGACGGTGCACCTCACCTTCCTGTATGAATACCTCACGCACTCCATGTAGCCCCGCGACGCCAGAGCTCTAAAGACCTCGCCAACTATCTGTTGCGGCACGCCCGATTTGGCGGCGACCTCGCTGGGGTAGAGGCTTATGGCGCTTCCCTGGGCGTTTACGAAAAACTCGGCGAGGGCCTTTGCGATTTTGCACAAGACGCCGCAGGCGCCGCCCTCCATCAAAGCTTAAGCGTGGGGAGAAGCAGGCTGAACAGCCCGTTGAAGATCCATATCAAAATGGCTAGGCCGAGGGCGCCGAGCCACCCAACCCCCTGTAGCTTCCGCAGGGCATATAGCCACACGAAGAAGGCCACTACGCCGCCTACGAAGGGTATTTTAACCACGGCGTGAATAACCCAGTAGATCACCGCGCCCACTAGGGCGGTAAGCGCGGCCCCAGCTAGATCCTCCCTCTTCTGCCTGCCGGGGAAAACCTTAAGCGCAAGCCACACCGCGATGGTGGAGACCAGCCACCCAACCACGAGCCCAAGCACCTCTTTCGCGAGCGACATAAAGAGACGCTATAAATTACATTTAAATTTTTAACTATGTTCTTCAAATCATGGACACCGTGGAGGTGCCCGGTTGCCCAGAGGGCTCTCTCAAGGCCGTGGCTTACATAAAGGAAAAACAACCCGCCGAGGTGGCGATAAAGACGCCTGACGAAGGTTGCGTAAACGTGCTAAGGCTGATCCTCCCCCTTTTCGGCTACATAGTCGTAGATGTATACAGGGAGGGCGACTTGCATGTGGTTAAGGCTAAACGGGCGAAGAGCTGAGGCGGCACTCCTCGCAGAGGTATATATGCTCGTGGGGGAGCCCCCTCTCTTTTAGCCTCTCGGCCAACTTCCGCGCCATAGTCTCCGTGTACGGCAGAGGTTTCCCACATGAGGAGCACTTAGCGGGGCTGTCGCGGAAGATGGCCCTAGACTCGTAGGGCTTGTCCTCCCGGGCCTCCGCCACCCTCACAACCCTCTCTGGGCACTTCTCTGCGCAAACCCCGCATGCAATGCACAACGCCGGCGTGAGGCGGAGCTCGAAGCCCTTTATGGAGAGGGCGTCTGTGGGACAGACGTTGACGCAGGCCCCGCAGAGGGTGCACCCCTCCGCCACCTCCACCCTGCCGACGGGCATCCCCAGAGCCGCGGCGAGCATCCTCGTCTGCCACCTATCTCCGGGCTGTAGAGGAGCCTTCTCGGCCCTTACCACGAAGTCTCTGCCCTCGCGGGCGAGCCCCGCGCCCCACCTCTCCACGGCCGGCCACAGGGGGCACCTCTCGCCGCGGGAGCAGTGGGCTCTGGCTTCGCCATATTTCGCCGCCGCAATATAGAGATATTGCTTAGGTATGGCTGCGATACACTTGACCCTCACCCCCTCTTCGTCGCCATCTTGGAAGGCATAGTCACAGATAAATTTCAACGGCCCTGGAGCCGTCTTTATAAGCTCGGCGAGAAAGCCGTCAGGTAGAGACGGCATCTTCACAGCCTCCACTGGGCACAGGGCGTTGCATAGGCCGCAGTCTACACACCGGTCGTACATCACCCTAATAGATCTCCTCTCAACATATTCAAAAGCAGTAGCTGGGCAAGATTTGGCACACATGCCGCACCAGATACACTTGGCTTGGTCTACCACCACCGTGTCCCTCAGCCTTATGAAGCCCCCCGTGATCAACTCCCTCCTGGCCGCCGCCTTAACTTCGGCCGGCGGTAGAGAGGACCAGTCTGTGTCTAGGTGTTTCTCGGCTACGGTTCTAAACCACTCCCCATGGGGCCCGCGGTACGCAAAATACAGCGGCGCCCGGGAGAGACGCCTAGAGAGATCCTCTCTCCCCTCGACAATGACGATAGAGGGCTTATCGCTCATGCCCCCACCACCCTGCGTAGCCTAAGCTCGCTCAACACAGTCATAGACACAAACCGGTCTCCTCGGGACTCAGTTGCTCTCTAACTTCTCTCGCAATAATTAAACCGGCGCTACCTCCTCCCAACACCAACAGCTTTTTTGGCATGTTCGGTAAATAACTGTTCTTTATAAATATCTCTATGAAAAATGTACATTCTTGTACACTTAAGGGAAGTCCCAAGCTCCCCAGAGCAGTAGAGACGCCCTGATGAGGAAGGCCGCAACCACCGCCAACACGCCGGCGCAACCACGCCCGGCTTTCTCCCGCCGAGCGCCAACGCCGCCGCTAGAGCGAGCGCGATTCCACCCAACGCCGCGGGGTCGGACATGGCGCCCTGGGCGCTGTATGCCGCGGCCTCGGGGCCTATGGATGAGAGGTGTAGGTGCGCTAGATACGTCAACGCCGCCAGCCCGCTCCCAGCGGCTATCCACGGGGCGGCCTCCCTCTTGCCTAGTAGCCCGTAGACTCCGCTTCCCGCGGCGACCCCGAGGAACAGCGCCAGCAACGGCACCGCGGCGCTGTGCCAAAACGGTATGCCTCTCTCGTATGCCACCGCCAGCCCCGTGTATATGGCGACGAAGGCCCCCGCCAGCGACATCGACAGCCCCAGTAGGTTCATGACGACGCGGCTCCTCCCCCACACGGCGATTCTATCCGGCGGCTTTATCAGCGGGAGCGTGAACAGCAGCGAGAGCAACAGTAGCATAGATATGCCGGTGGCTCCCCACGCCATCCAGCTGGACAAGTTGGCGTGCGGGTTCAGCAACGGCAACACCAACATGCCGGCCGTGGGAGGCTTCAACAGCGCCAAGAGTTACAACTCTCAACACTTGGGCTATTACAAGACCCCCGGGATATGCCTTAGTTGCTTGTGCTATGGCAAGCACAGAGCCGTAGATGCCCTCCTGCTTCATACTTAAGTTGGGCGAGTCACTTAAGGAGCCCCCTTTGCGGCTCCCGGCCTCCCCGGGAGGGTCCGGGGCCTGCCCAGAGCCGCCTTTCGGCGACCACAGGCAAGAGGGCCCGGGTCATTGGGGGCTGGCGGCGCCCCCGCTTTTACGCCGGGCCCCAGGCCGGGATTCGTTTCCATAAATAAAAGCAATACCTCTTCTAATTAGGACTGCGACGTCTGCTTCAATGAGGTACAGCGGTTGAGATACCTACAGCGACATGAAGTCGGTTGTAGAACTAAAAGCTTTCAGGAAAATATTGGATAGATTTTACACTAGGGAAAAATCGGGTGTTACCTAAGTATGAAAAGCCGACGGGGTCTCTCGTCTTCTTTTAATGCTAGAAGCTTTACGGCAAGTGGGTACAGCAGAAGCCAAAGTCCAGGCGACATTAACGCAGGCATCCAGTCATATTGACTAAAGAACTCCTCTACAGTCATTTTTAAAACGTCTGGAGGTGCTTTAAAGTCGTAAAGCCATATGGCCTGGCCTATTTGGCCATAGAGCACGTAGTAAATAAGGCTTGTAAATACCACGACTATAAGAACTAACGATGTAAATACTAACGTGCCTAAGCTTCTCTTGGCCAATGCCGCAGATGCTAACGCCAGCGAGACGAGACCTCCCAAGACGATCGTCCACAAAGAATAGTTAAACATCTCTTGTTGTGCTACATATACAGGCGGTGAGAACCAACCTACTGCAAAATACCAAAACAGCAGGAATAGAAATACTAACAACACGGTGACTATGCCCTTTGCATGCACTCTAAATAGCAAGTCTTTGACATCAGCCCGTACGTTTCCGTAATACACCTTTTCGGCAATAGACACGCCGACTATCTGAAATGCAAACCCTAACAAAAACGCCGCCGCTACAAATAAGACAGGCGAAAAGACGCCATACCACGCCGGGACGCCATATGACGAGCCAAATATAGCGCCTAGGTTCATAAGCGTGAGAAGTTGCACTGCCAGAGCAAATATGCCTATTCCAACGCCCATTTTATGTCTCATCTCAAGTATCAACTCGATAAGCAGAATTAGGGAGTAGATTACGTACAGTATACCCATCCAAGCCATACGCGACTCGGGGTTGACGCTGGTGAACATATACATAAATGCGCTTGGATTTAACAAATCGCCTATGATAGTGGGGAACGCGGGTAACGCTGTGATAAGAGATATAGCTATGAGATACCTCGCTACTTTCTTAAATCCGCCATTGTAGCCAAACACCGTATGCATGGCGGTTACTAAGCTACTGCCTGTGGCAGAGGCTGCGAAAAAGGCGTATGTAATAACCATAAATGACCATAGATATCCAGCGTACATGTTATTGTACCTCATGAACCACCCCCATATCCCAATGGCGGTAAGAATAACGCCAATAACTAACATCCCAAGTAGAAGTGCCGACGGCTTCATACCTCTCCCACGTAGTAGACTAGTCCTCCTGTACCTTTGCTCGGCGCTATTGGTTTTGCAATACCTCTTCTAACTAAATCTGCAACTGGATCGTTGGGGTTGTCTAAATCGCCAAAGGATCTAGCCTTGGTGGGACATACTTCTACACAAGCAGGCGTCCATAATTTGTCGTCAGATGTCTTACGGTGGTAACAGAAAGTACATTTGTCTACAGTGCGGATTTTTACAGCCCACTTGTTAGAGACAGGTGGTTGGAACATAACTCCGCCGTAATTCACTCCAGCTTCTGCATCTTTCATAAAGTCTAGATGCATAAGCTCCTCAGTCTCCATTGCAGGTGGGGTATACCTCATGCCATAGGGACACGCCATTATACAATACCTACATCCAATACATTTATCTTTATCTATTAACACTATCCCCTCTTTAGTCTTATAGGTAGCTTGAGTGGGGCACACCTCTAAACATGGCGTCTTTTCACAGTGATTACAGAGATATGGCACAAACCGCCGTGCCGGTTTTTCCTTCTCCTCTTCTTTCCAAACCACCACGGTTCTAGTCTTTGAGTGTATTGGCAGATATTTTGACGGATCCTTAGCTGCTATAAACAATACACCATTTTCAACGCTACACGCGGCAACACATGCCATACAGCCGACGCATTTATTTATGTCTATAACAAATACCGGCCTCATAGCCCGCCCACCTTGCTCACTTCCACAACGGTGTTACCCATGGCGCCAGGCGTGCCGAGCTTCCCGGCCAACATCGGGCCTAGGTAGTTGTCGTCGCTGTAGCCAGCCCTAACGTCGGCCAGCTTCCATGCCTTGACCCTTAGCCTACCCCTTGGCACAAGCCAGTAGTGGTAGATGGCGATGATGTCCCGCCTCACCATAGGCGTAACTCTCACCCTAAACCGGGCCGTGGGCGCCTCCTTTACGCCTACCGACTCCAGCTGTTTTGCCACTTTGGGCGCCGCGGGCTTCACCTCTATCCAATCGCCGTCTTTTACGCCGAGGGCCGCCGCGGTGTCTGGATGTATCCAGGCGGACAACAGCTCACTGGAGGTTAGTGTGTCAAGCAGGAGGTTGTTCTGAGTATTGCTGTGGGTGTGGGTGTAGGGCCCGTGGCGGTATACGAGCAGCAGTCTCTTGGGCGGCTCCGGCGGGACCAGCCCGTTTATCTCCACGTCCTCCGTCGCCGGGCCGGTTGCCCACATGTAGTCCGGCCTAGCCATACCCGCGTAGAGCGGCACTGGCGAAAACAGCGGATCCACGCCGCTCTTCTTACCCTCTAGGTCGGAGGGGTCGATCGAAGTGGCGGGCTTGCCGAAGACCCTCCTCACGTCGTAGGCCAGGTTTATGCTGTATATCTCCACCCTGCCGCTGGGCGTCGGCAACGGCACCTCCCCCCTCGCCATCGGCGAGTTGTAGTAGATAGTCCTCCAGAGCCACTCCTCGAGGTCAACGCTGTATTTCACAGGCCTGTAGACGTGTACCCTCACCACCACGTCTCTCCCCAGCGCATTGCTCCAGAGCTCGTCTTTCACAGCTTCAACGCGGCCCGTGGGCACCAACACCATGTAGCCACCCATCTTGTAGATGTCCTCCACCGTGGGCGCCCTCACGTTCCCCGCCTCGTCCACGATACGAACTCTACGGAGTTGCGCGTTGATGAACCTCTCCAGGTTGGGTATGGGGAGTATGCCCTCTTCGGTGATCATCCCCACGGGCATGTTCTGAGACCACTCAGTTCTGTCGCGGGGTTTGATGCCCAGCTCCGAAAGTCTCCGGGCGATCATGACCAACACCTCTAAGGCCGTCCGCCCATTTCTAGACCTAAACGCCTTGTCTAACTCGCCCGGCTTCCCGCCGGCCGCCAGCTTCTTCTTGTACTCCTCGTAGTACCAGGGGAATCTGACAGATATGGCTGGAAACGGCGAGAAGGGCCCGGGAAGCGCCAGATCAAGCCGCTCGAGATAGGGCAGATCCGGCAGTATTACGTCGGCGAAGGCCGTTGTGTCGTTGAACTGGATGTCGTGGACGATTACGAGCTCCAAGTTTCTAAAGATCTCCTCCACAAGTCTGCTGTTTCCAATCCGCGGAATGGGGTTGGAGCCGGTGATGAACACCACCTTGATCTTAAACGGCTTGCCGTGAACCACGCTCTCGTAAAGCGCCTGCACTGTGTCGTAGGGGTAGAGGTAGCCCTTCTTCTCCGCCTCCTCGCCCCAGACCTCAGTTAACGACTTGACCGGCGGCGCGCCTCTATCGCTGGGGCCGGGGAGGGGGGGCGCTATGGGGATGACATATATGCCGCGGAGGTTCGCGGGGACGTACTCGCCGAAGGTCAAGCCGCGGATGGTCTTGTAGGGGATGTCCTTCTTTGTATATTTCATTACTTTCGTATACACGTCTGCGTAGGGCATTATGAGGTGTGTGAGTAGGAAGAGGCCGCCCGGCTGCTGTATTCTCCCGAGGAGTGCCATCAACACTCCGACTGCTCTCCACGTCTGTGGAGTATTGCTGTATCTTGGGTCGTGCCAGCCGATGGGAGACACAGCCCTGTATTTAGCCACGATCTCCGCCGCCCTTCTGAGGTCGTTTACGTCGACGTCGGCCTCTCTGGCGGCGGCCTCCATGTAGTCCTTCACGCCGTGTTTCTCCGCCAGCGCCGAGAGGTTCGCCTTTACCCACTCCCTGAGTATCTGCAACGCGGTCTTCGCCCTGACCGGGCTCCCGTCTTTAAGCGCCACCTCGTACTCGCCGAAGAGAGCCGCCCTCTGCGCCGCGTTGTCGGGGGCCGGCCCGCCGGCGGCTTCGTCCCACACGACGTAGGCGAAAGCCGGCTCTTTCACGCCGTATTTACCCCAGTCTACCTCAGAGGCCAGCAGGGGGAGGCCGTCCGGCTTTATGAGGAAGGGGGCGTTGGTAAACCGCCTCAGATACTCGGCCATGTAGTAGCCGTTGTCAAGCACGTACTTTATGAAGGCCAGAAGCACCGCGAGGTCTGTCCCCGGCTTCACCGGGAGCCACACGTCGGCGTAGGAGGCGGTTTCGTCAAACACCGGGCTTAGGACCACCAGCCTCGCCCCGCGTTTCACGGCCTCCATAAAGCGCCACGTCTCAGTGACAACCCCAGCGCCGATGACGTTTCTCCTCACCACAAGCACAGCCTCGGCCTCGCCGTAGTCTATACAAGCGACGTGGGCTTGGTGCCCGTGGCCCCAGGTGAGCCAGTGGCCTAGGTATCTCGGGTAGGTGCAGTAGGGGTTGTCGAAGGTTATCATGCCCCCGCCGTATGTATCTGCGAACCTCATGAGCGGCACGCCCGCCCTCATGCTGGCGACGGGCCCCCAGGCGCCGAAGAGGAACGTGAAGGCGTGGCGCTCGTTGTTGTCGGCCAGCTCCTTGAGCTTCTTGGCGATTATGTCTATGGCGGTTTTCCAATCCACCTCGACCATGTCGTCGTATCTGCCGCGGTTTGTTACAAGCTGTCTCTTGGCCTCCTCCCAGCTTATCTTCCCCTGGGCCCAGTCCACGAGGGCCTTCCTGGCCATGGGCTTCTTCACCGCGTCTGGGTTAAGCCAGGCGTTGAAGGTGCCGGAGACGCCGCGGGCGCATATGCCCTTGGCGCTCGTCGGCGCGTTTGTATTTGGCCTAATCCGCACCGGCTTGCCGTCTACGACGTCGATATAGATCGCGCACTGGGCCATACACATCCCGCAGATGGAGGGCACCGACGTTACCGCAGAGGCCGCCTCGGCCTTAGTCTGTTCAGCCACAGCCTTCAGCAGAACGCCGGATACGCCGCCGATCAAGCCAATGGTGGCTCCCGCTTTCAAAACATCTCTTCTAGAGACTTCCATGGAAAAAAGAAAGCTCGACATCTATAAATTATGCTATACATCTTGTACAAGGATGTTCAAGATAAATACACTGTGTACAGAGGTGTACAAGTTGTATACACTAGGTTTCGAGGCGGTTCTCTATCTCCCTTAGCACTTTTACCGCTGCGTCGAGTGGGAGTGCCCCCCTTAGGTATTGAGCCACGGCGACGTGCGCCGCTTCTACAAACTCCATCCAGCCTCTTCCCCTCGCCGGCTTAGCCGCCTCCACCAGCCTCCTGGCCCTCCCCTTTAGGCGTTCTAGGTAGGGCGGGGGGTGCCCGTGGACGTAGAGCGGCGCTTCGAGGAAAGCCAAGCCCCAGAAGCCGGAGAGGGTCCACCCCGCCGTGGGGTAGGGCCTGAGCTCTACGTCCAACCCGGCGGCCCACGCGAGCCAGATGTAGCCGGCGGCGTATCTGCCGGCTTTCACGCCTTCTACAAGCTCCTCGCGGCTTCCGGGGAGGCCGCATCTGTAGAGCCGCTTCGCCGCGGCGAGGGCCTTCTCGACGCTTCCCGTCTCGAGGTAGAGGGGGAGGAGTAGGTCTGTCACCATTGGCTCCCCCTCCTTGGCCAGGAGCCCCACTCTGCCGCAGGGCGCCTCGGTGGCGTAGCCGTATATGCCGTCTGTGAAAAACACGTGCACGTTCCCCAACAGAGGGTACATACGGCGGCGGAGGTAGCCGAGCTGTGGCGGTAGCTGGCCGGCGGGCTCCGGGGCGTATGTATCCCTGGCGTAGACCCACGGCTCCTCTATGTAGTATATGCCCTCAGCCCTGCCTTTGAACCTCCTATATAGCGTGAGGTAGTCCAACGCGACGTATCTACAGCCGAGGGCGGCGGCTATCGGCTTGAGGAAGAGGGCGTGGTACCCCTCTCTCCCGTAGAGAGTACACACAGCACTTATAGGGGGTATAATTTAGTGTGGGTGCCCGGGCCTACTTCGAATACGGGGGCAGACGCGTATACGTGGAGGGGCGGGCCGTCTACAGCCTAGAGGAGGCCGCCGCGGAGGCCCGGCGCGGCAGGGCGGTGGTGGGGGTCTTCGCCTTCGACGCCGTCTCCCCCTGGGACGACGGGTTTAGGCCTCCCCCCAGGCCGGGCTGGCCGACGTACCTATTCGTGGTTGGGGAGGAGGGGGAGCCGCCCGCTTGGGGCGGAGACTACGGCGCGAGGCTTGTCTACGAGGAGCCGAGGGACCTCTTCGAGCGGAGGGTCGCGGAGGCCAAGAGGGCGCTGGAGGCGGGGGAGGTCTTCCAGCTAGTCGTGGCGAGGTTTAGGCGGTACAGATTCGCCGGCTCCCCCGAGGCGTTGTTTAACGCCGTGAGGAAGACAGTCGGCGGCAAGTACTACTACTTCGTCGAGGTGGACGGCCTCTTCCTCGTGGGGGCCTCCCCCGAGACTCTTGTCTCCTGCTGGGGCGGGAGGGCTGTGTCTGGGCCGATAGGCGGCACGAGGCCGCGGGGGAGGACCCCGGAGGAGGACGCGGCGCTGGAGGCGGAGTTGCGGGAGAGCGTGAAAGACAAGGCGGAGCACATAATGCTGGTGGACTCGGTGAGAAACGACCTAGGCAGAGTCTGCAGATGGGGGACGGTGTCCGTCTCGTCCATGCTCGCGGTGGAGAAGTACAGCCACTACCAACACCTCGTCTCCTACGTCGAGTGCCAGCTGGACAAGTTCTACCGGCCGGTAGACGCGGTACGCGCCCTCAACCCCACCACCACAGTATCAGGCGTGCCAAAGCCAAGAGCGCTGGAGTTGCTCTCCCAGCTGGAGGAGCCCCGGGGACCCTTCGCCGGAAGCGTAGGCGTCATCGCCAGAGATGGGGTGGAGTTCGCCGTGGTTATTAGGAGCGTATACGGGATAGACGGCGACCTCTACCTCTGGGCTGGGGCCGGCATTGTAACAGACTCCAAGCCCCACGCCGAGTGGGAGGAGACCGAGGTAAAAATGGCGCCTCTCGCAAAACTGTTAACCTGAAGCTGTCTGTACAAGCCTCCGCCCAGAGGGCGGCCGTGGGGAGTTCTGCCCAAAGCCCTACGCTGGGAGGGGGCTGCGCCGTTGTCCCCCATGCCCGGTGACCCCTGCGCTCCGAGGTACCACGGATGCCCGTGTTGGCGTGGGCGAGGAGAAGGCGCCTAGGGACAGACGGACAAACGATAAAGACTGGGCCTTTTACAAAAAAATTGGGGGTTAGGCGACCGCCTTTAGGAGGTCGCGCACCGAGAGGACTCCGACGACTTTGCCGTCTTCTACCACCGGCAGATGTCTAATGTTGTGTTTCACCATGAGCTCCGCGGCCTCTTTCACCGGCCTTGTCCTTTCAATTGTGATAAGCTGGCACCTCATTACCTTCTCCACCGGCGTGTCCAGCGGGGTGTTGTTCAGCAGTATTTGTACAAAGTCGCTCTCTGAGATACCGCCTACGAGTCTCCCGTCTTCAACCACGGGGACGAAGCCAATGTTTTTCTCGGCCATGATTTTCAATACGTCGCGTAGCGTCGCGCTCGGCGGGACGGTGATGGGGTCTCTAGCCACGGCATCGCCTGCGCTTACGCTCAAGGCCTTCTTCTTGTTGACTATACCCCTGAGGGCTAGAGCCTCGTTGAGTAGCTCGCGGGCCTCTATTATGCCCACCACCTCGTCTCCTTTACATATGGGGACGTCTCTAACGCCGTATTTCTCCATTGCGGCGAATACCTCAGTCAGCGGGGCGTCCTCGCCGACGCAGTCTACGCGGGTTGCGAATCTGCCTACTTCGGCCTCCGGCGTTGCGCCAGACGCCAGAGCTCTTATTAGCTGTCTCCTGCCGAAGACCCCCACAGGCTTTGAGGCGGCTATTACTACGGCTCTCACGCCTTCGGCCATCTTCTGTGCAGCCGCTCTAATCGGCGCGGTGGGCGGAAGCACCACGGCCTTCTTGGCGAATTTGCCAGCGGCAAGCTCAGCCCAAATGCGCGTGCCTAATGTCTCCCAGCCCTTGAACAGAAACACAAGGCCCATGAGCACGGGGACCAAGGTAGACCAGAGTATTGTGGACAGGTATATGTTGTGTGTAGCTTGATATAGGGCGGTTATTATCGTTGGGGTCAGCCCGCCGGTTACGCCGTAGCCCAGGTTATAGGACAGCGAGACAGCGGAGAGCCTAATTCTGGCGGGGAATAGCTCGAGGAGGTATGCTGACATGGCGCCGCTGTATCCAATGCCGTTGAAGAGGGTCATGCTCCAGAAGAGGAGCCACATTGCGGTTAGATCCTTCTGCGGCCCCACCTTGTCTATTAGCCAAAACGCGATGGGGAACCACAGGGCGTTGCCGAAGATGCCTAGCAACAGTATGGGCTTTCTCCCAATCTTGTCAGATAGGTAGCCAAAGAGCGGGTACATCCACAAGGCGGCGTATGTAGCTGTCGATAGTAACGCGTTCGCGGTTGAGCCATCGACGTATTTTTGGAAGGTCGATACGTAGTAGCTATTGAACAGCTGATTTGTATACCAAACTGGGCCATGTGCCCCTACCACGCCTATCCATGCGAGCAACACAAGCGGCAAGTATTTACCGGAGAACACCTCTCTCACAGGCGCCGAAGTCACCCTTCTCACAGCCTTGAGCATAGAGAAGATGGGGGTTTCCTTGTAGAAGAAGTGAATCACGAGGGCAACCACAAACACTATCACGCCTGCCACGATGAAGTTTATACGCCAGCCCCACTGGCCAAAGGTCTCTTTGCCCACCATAGAGGCTATGATGACTTGAAGCAACGCAGCTGTGCCCATGCCAGCCGGCGCTGTTGTGAAGAGGAAACCTGTTATGAAGCCCCTCCTGTGCTCAGGGGCAAACTCGCCTAGATAGACCAGGGCAGCGCCGAAGCCTCCGCCCAACGCAAGACCCTGGATTATTCTAAGAACGAAGACGCCGATTGATGCCAGTATACCGATCTGGTCGTAGGTGGGCAGTAGGCCTATGCCCAGCGTTCCCGCCAACATCAGAGTCATAGCTAGAGTAAATGCTATTTTACGGCCGTATTGGTCGCCTATTTTGCCAAACAAGATGGCGCCCAGCGGCCTAAACAGAAAGCCTATGGCGAGCGCTGCAAATGTAGAGAGCAAAGCGGCAATTGGGTCCTTAGATGGGAAAAACTTTCCGGATATGAGAGGCGCCAGTGTTGCAAAGGTGTAGAAGTCTAGCCACTCCAAAAAGGCCCCGAGCCACGATATGCCGGCGACTGATACCAGTTGGCGGAAGGTATATACCGTGGTCATACCCTAGCGATCTCCCTCCTCAGCTCTTCGTAGGCCTTCTTCGCCTCCTCGACAGATGTCTCGTCCTCCAAGGTGGTGGTGTCTCCCAGCGGCGCTCCCGTGGCGACGGCCTTTAGGAGGCGGCGCATTATCTTGCCCGAGCGCGTCTTGGGGAGCTTCGTCACGAAGAATATGTGGGCGGGCTCCGCCACAGGGCCTATGGTCTTCCTCACGTGGTCTCTTAGCTCTTTCCTCAGCTCGTCGCTGGCTACCACCCCCTGCTTCAGCACCACGTAGGCTATGGGCACCTCGCCCTTGATGGGGTCGGGCACGCCCACCACAGCCGCCTCAGCCACTGTGGGGTGCGACACCAGGGCGGACTCGAGCTCGTATGTGCCGAGGCGGTGGCCGGCGACTTTTATCACCTCGTCTGCTCTGCCGAGAACCCAGATGTAGCCGTCTTGGTCTTTTATGGCGTAGTCGCCTACGTAGAAGACGCCGGGGAACCTAGACCAGTAGGTCTTTATGTAGCGGTCGGGGTCGCCCCATATGCCGTGGAGCATGCCGGGCCACGGCCTCCTTATGACGAGGTACCCCCTAACGCCGGGGGGCGCCGGCTTGCCGTTGTCGTCTAACACATCTACGTCGAAGCCGGGGAGCGGCAGGCCGTTGGTGCCGGGCTTCATGGGTATTAGGTAGAGGCCGGGGGCGTGGGACACGACGATGCCGCCTGTCTCCGTCATCCACCACGTGGAGGCGATGGCCACGTTTTCGTTGCCGAGCACCTTGTAGGCCCACCGCCAGGCCTCGGGGTTTATGGGCTCGCCCACCGAGTTTATGATCCTCAGGGTCGATAGGTCGTGGCGCCTGGGCCACTCCTCGCCGTAGCGCATGAACATACGTATGGCGGTTGGCGACGTGTAGAGTATCGTCACGCCGTATCTCTCCACTACGGCCCACCAGCGGTCCGGCTGGGGGTAGTCGGGGGCCCCCTCGTAGATTATCTGCGTGGCTCCCATCAGTAGAGGGCCGAGCACAACGTAGGAATGGCCAGTGATCCAGCCCACGTCCGCTGTACACCAGTAGACGTCCTCCTCCCTGAGGTCGAACACCCACTTCATCGTCGCGTACACATGGACGGCCCAGCCGCCGGTGTCGTGGACAATGCCCTTTGGCTTGCCGGTTGTGCCGGAGGTGTATAGGATGAAGGAGGGGTGCTCGCTCTCCAGAGGCTCCGGCTCGACGTAGGCGTTAACCTTTATGCCCTCCATCACCCTGTGCCACCAGTAGTCTCTGCCCTCCGTCATGGGGACGTCCTTCAGCCCGAGTCTGCTGTATACGATGACGTTTTCCACCGTCCTGGTTTTCTCAAGGGCTTGGTCTACCACGTCCTTCAGCCTAACCACCTTGCCCCGTCTCCAGAAGCCGTCGGTTGTCACCACTAGCCTAGACTGGGAATCGTTGATCCTCTCGGCGAGGGCCTCGGCGGAGAAGCCGGAGAACACGACGCTCGTTATCGCGCCGATTCTCCAAGCGGCGAGCATCGTGATGGGGAGCTCGGGTATCATGGGCATGTAGAGGGTGATGCGGTCGCCCTTCTTAATGCCGAAGTTGTGCTTCAGCATGTAGGCCACCCTGTTTACCTCCCTGTATAGGTCGAAGTAGGTCAGCTTGCGCCTCTCCGTGGGCTCCCCGTTGCCGTCCACCGGCTCGCCCTCCCACTCTATGGCGAGCTTGTTCTTACGCCACGTCTTGACGTGCCTATCTACCGCGAGGTAGGACAGGTTTAGCCTACCTCCTACGAACCATCTGTAGAAGGGGGGGTTGGAGGCGTCCAGCACCTTGTCCCAGGGCCTAAACCACTCGAGCTCCTTGGCCACGTGTGCCCAGAACTCCTCAAGCTGCTCTAGGGATTTGGCGTGGAAGGCCTTGTAGGCGTTTATGTCGATCTGTCTGCTTTTCCACCTCTCGTTCATTATATATTCGTTAAATGGTAGCTCCTGTGTATCCTGGGCCATGTGGCCAGCTTGTTCACTCTTTTTAAATATAACTGAACATTATATATTCCAATCGAAAATTATAATTACAGAACTTTCAACGCCTTCAAGGTATCGTTTATCAATACGAGAGCTGTCTCTTTTCTACCTGCGCCCTTGCCTGAGACAAATATGGTGTTTACCTCTGTCACAACCTCCGCGGCGTTGAGGGTGTAGTCTATCTTCGCCAGGGGGTCCTCTGGGGGTAGCCTGACGGGCTGCACGGCGGCCTTCGCCCCGTCCCACGTGGCGAGGTACTTGGTGACTGGCCCTAGAAACTCCAGGGGCTTCCTCTCCACAGCGCTCAGCTGGATGGCGACTCCCAGGGTGTTGAGGAGGATGGTGAGCTTCGCCGCGGCGTCTACGCCGCCTAGGTCCAGCGAGGGGTCGGGCTCCAGTATGCCGAGCCTCTTCGCCTCTTCGACGGCGTCCCCCTCTGGCACCCCGTCTTTGTACACCCTGGTGAGTATGTAGTTGGTGCTACCGTTTAGGATAGCCCTTATCTTGGTCACCCTCTGGGGCGGTAGCCCTCTGGCTAGGTCTAGGAGGGGCGTGCCGGCCATGACGGTGGCCTTGTAGTAGATGGGCCTCCCTCTGAACTCCTGGAAGTAGAGCGCCAGAGGGGCCTTGTTGGCCGTCACCACGGCTCTGCCGGCCGCGAGGGCCCTCCGGTACACTTCCACGGCCGGTCTCCCGTCGGAGTAGTTGGGCGGCGAGACGTCCACCACCACCTCGGCCTCCTCCAGCGCCTCCTCTATGGACGCGGGCCGCCCAGCGGCTTGGGAGACCTTCCCCCTGGGGGCCTCCAGGAGCTTCTTCAGTTCGGCGGGGGTGAAGCCGCCTTTTTTCATGGCGCCTCCTCCGCTGTCGAAGACCGCCGCTATCTTTACGTTGGTTCTCTCGTAGAGGAGCTCGGCGTATGTCCTACCCACTCCGCCGAATCCAAACAGGAGGATCATGGCCTCTATCGGGTCTTCACCATGAGCTCAGCCGTCAGTATGGAGTTGCCGGCGGCGCCTCTCACCGTGTTGTGGCCTAGTACGACGAAGGCGAGCTTCCGCGGCGCCAGCCTCCTGATTCTCCCCACCACAACTGCCATGCCGTTGCCGGCCCATCTGTCCAGCCGCGGCTGCGGCCGGTCTATCTGGGGCCTCACCTCTATGGGCCTCTCGGGGGCTGTGGGGAGCTTGAGCTCCTGGGGTAGGCCTCTGAATTTGGCGAAGGCGTCGGCCACGGCGGCTGGGTCGAAATCCCTCTTGGTGTCTACGTACACGACTTCCGTGTGCCCGTCTAGGACGGGGACGCGCGTCGTAGTGGCGTAGATCTCGAAGTCTGTCTTAAGTATCTTCTTGGTCTCGGAGACCACCTTCTCCTCCTCGCCTCTTATGTAGGGTATGAGGTTGTCCGTGATAGCCACGCTGGGCACCCCGCTGTATCCCGCGCCGCTGAGGGCCTGCATAGTTACTACGTGTAATTTCTCTATGCCCCACTCGTCTAAGACGGGCTTCAGGGGGAGGTTGAGTATGGTGGTTGTGCAGTTGGGTTTTTTCACCACGCCGCCGCTCCAGCCCCTCTCGGCCTTCTGCCTCTCCAGCAGGGAGAGGTCGTCGGGGTTTATCTCGGGCACCACAAGGGGGATGTCGGGGTCCATGCGCATGTTGCTGGAGTTCGACAGCACCACGTGCCCCCTGGCGGCCAGCTGGGGCTCCACCTTGGCGGCCACCTCGCTGGGTAGCGCCGAGAATACGAAGTCTACCCGGGGGATCTTCTCCACGTCTAGCTTCTCTATCTTCATCTCGGCCACCTGGGGAGGCGGCGGCTCGTCCAGCACCCACCCCGCCTGCTGTAGCGTTTTGCCTGCGCTTTTCTCGGAGGCCGCCAGGCCCGCCACTTCGAACCAGGGGTGTTTAGCCAGCATCTGGACGTATCTCTGCCCCACTAAGCCGGTGGCGCCCAGGATATATACCCTAAGGCGGTCCATATATATGCGTCCCTGCTACTTTATATATTTGATGTACGGCTTTACTAGGAACTCGTGTACCTGCCGCGGCGGGATCTCCAGCTTCACGGTGTAGTCCCCCAGCGCCACCCCGCCCAGCTTTACGAGCTCGCGGGCCGCCAGCCCCACCACGCAACTGCCTTGTCCGCATCGGGTCACCACCTTGTAGGGGGGTGGGGAGTAGAGGTTGGTGATGAGGGTCCCGGGGTTGCTGTAGCTCCTCACCTCCACGGCCATGTTGCCCGCCTCGACCACTGGGATGAAGGTCCTGGGGTGGAAGTTCTTGGCGCCCGCCCGCGCCGCCTCTATGGCCTCCTGTATGGACATCAGCGGTAGCACCTCGGCGTCTTCCACCTCCTTGGGGTCCGCCGTCATTACCCCCGGGGCGTCGGTGACCAGCGAGACCTTCCTCGCCCCGATCTCCTTGCCTATGTACGTAGCGGTGTAGTCGCTGCCGCCTCTGCCCACCGTGGTGTACCTCCCCTCCCCGTCTCTCCCGATGAAGCCCGTCACCACCGCAACGGCGTCTCCCCTAGACAGCTCGTCTCGGTGGTGGAGCCTCAGAGGCTCCGCGTTGCCGAATCTGCTGTCTGTCTCGATGGGGGCTATGTAGAGCCTCGCCGGGATGCCCCTCTTTTCTAAAACCGCGTGTAGGATGGTGGCGGATAGCCTTTCGCCGAATGAGGCGAAGTGGTCCGTCGACCACTCCGCCTTGGGCAGAGTGAGCGCGTGCTCCAGCTCCTTGAGGAGCGGGGACACCCTGTCTTCAACCCCCAGGCTCCTAGCCACCGCAATGTGTCTGTGGAGCACCTCCTCGTAGAGGAGGTAGCTCCTCGTCTTCTCAAGCTCCAGCAACATGTCGGTGATGCCCTTCATGGCTGAGACCACTACGACGGGGGGTTCGGGGAACTTGGCTATGTAGTCGGCCGCCCTGGCGAAGTCTCCGGCTGACCTAAGCAGGGATCCGCCTATCTTGACCACCTGCCTCATTTCTCCAACAGCTCGACGAGCTCCTCGGCGTTTCTCACCTCCCGAGCGTTTATCTCCACGGCGTCTGGGTCCTTAAGGGCGTGTCCTGTGACAACCGCCACCACGGTGCCGTTTAGCTTCAGCTTCAGCGCCGCCGCGACCGACGCGGCGCCGGCCGGCTCAGCCCCTATGCCGTCTCTCGACGCGAGTAGCCTCTGCGCTTTGAGTATCTCGCCGTCTGAAACAGCTATGAAGAAGCCGCCTGACTCCCGCACGGCCGCCATGGCCTTAGGCCAGTTTATAGGTTTTCCGATCTTTATGGCGGTGGCGACGGTCTCCGGCTCGTCGATGAAGAGAGGCTCCTTGAGCCCCCTCTGCCACGCGTTGGCAAGGGGGGCGGCCCCCTCCGCCTGTACCCCCACCATCTTGGGCAACTTCTTGCATAGGCCCAGCTCGCCCAACTCCTTGAAGCCCTTCCATATCGCGGCAATGTTGCCGGCGTTTCCGACGGGCACCACCACGTAGTCTGGGCAACCGAGCTCCTCGTACACCTCGAAAGCCAGGGTCTTCTGCCCCTCGAGCCTCCAGGGGTTGAAGCTGTTCAGCGGATACGCGTACCTGGTGCCGTGGGTTACCACGTATTCAAGGGCTTTGTCGAAGAGGCCGCTCACCATGAGCAACTCGGCTCCGTGTAGCGCCGCCTGCATGAGCTTGCCTCTAGCCACGTTGCCCCTCGGCAGAACCACGTAGCACTTCAGCCCGGCTCTGGCGGCGTAGGCGGCCGCTGAGGCGGCGGTGTTTCCGGTGGAGGCCACTACGACCTTCGACGCGCCGCTTTCTTTAGCCACCGTGACGCCCAGCGCCATGCCCCGGTCCTTGAAGCTACCGGTGGGGTTGGCCCCCTCGAACTTGACGTATAGGTGGCCGTCTAGGTTGGATTTGACGAGGGGGGTCTGACCCTCGCCGAGGGATACCCCATCTCTAAGGGGTAGCATGGTGGCGTAGCGCCAGAGGCCTCTGCCCTTTGGCGCCCAGTACTTCCCCGGCACAACCACGTCGAGGAGACCGCCGCATTTTGGGCACCGGTAGAGCCGGTAGTCTTGGGCGTAGGTTGCCCCGCAACTTATGCACTTGAGGTAGGGATTGTCCCCGAAACGGCCATGCCCGGAGAAAAACCTCTCCTTATAACCTTTTTGGATGTGAAAAGATTTAAATAGAGGACCTATGTGGGGTGGCATGGATCTGGGGCCAGAGGGGAAAATGGGGCGATATACATCCTCACAGACAGCCCTACAATCTCCGAAAAGCTTATAGCTGACGCCCTGGCCGCAAGGGGCACCAAAGCCGTGGTTGTGAACGTGTCCGAGGTACCTATCCACAAGATCTCCGGCCTGGCTCTTCTGAGGATTAGAAACCCCTACGCCGCCGTCGTGTACGGCTCTCTGGCCGACCGTAGCGTAAACCCTGTCGGCTCCATCTCCGCCGCCTTAAACAGGCTCGTCTGGATGCCCAAGTTCGGCCCTCCCTACGCTGTGGTCTCCTCGGACGTGGCCGTGGAGAAGGTGGAGATCGAGAAGCCCTGGCTTCTGCTGACGGCCTGGCGGCTTGGGCTAGACGGCGGTGTCACAAGCGTGGAGGGGGGCAAGAGCGTGGTGGAGCACAGGATATACATGAGGAACCCGCTGGCAAAGGTGACGATAGTTGTCCCCAAGCCCGCCAGGTCCGAGTCGGTGTTTGCCACTGTTAAAAACGCCACGGGGGAGGCGGCCGAGGTGCTGAAGTATCTAGGGCTGATGTATGCCAGGATAACCTTCGGCGAATACGGCGGTAGGAAATACGTCATCGACGTAGACCCCGTGCCCGAGCTGGAGAATAGGGAGGAGGCTAGGCAGGTGGCGGAGCTGCTATGAAGAAGGTCTGCATAATCGGGGCCTCGGGCTTCACGGGAGGCGAGTTGCTGAGGCTGTTGCTGAGCCACAGCGGGGTTGAGGTGGTATGCGCCACCTCTAGGAAGTTCAAGGGGGAGTTCGTCTATAGGGTCCACCCAAACCTCAGAGGCTTCACCCAGCTGAAGTTCGTGGAGCCCACCATAGACGCAGCGTTGAAAGCCGACGTGGTCTTCCTCGCCCTCCCCCACGGCGAGTCTGTGAAGTGGGTCCCCAAGCTCTACGAGTCCGGGGTGGCGGTCTTCGACCTAAGCGCCGACTTCCGGCTCAAGGACCCCAACGCCTACGTGGAGTGGTACAAGTGGCCGCAGCCCCACCCCTACCCCGACCTCCTCCAGAAGGCCGTCTACGGCCAGCCGGAGCTACACCGCGACGAGCTCGTCGGGGCTAAGCTTGTGGCTGTGCCCGGATGTATGGCGACCGCCTCGATCCTTATGTTGGCGCCTCTGGCGAAGTACGGCCAGCTGGGGGAGGTGCCCCCCGTGGTCGACGCCAAGATCGGCTCCAGCGGGGCGGGGGCGGAGGGGTCCATCGTCGACCTCCACAGCTATAGGACGTACGTGGTTAGACCCTACGAGCCTGTACACCACCGCCACATCGCGGAGATAGAGCAGGAGCTGAGCCGCCTGGCTGGCAGGCGGGTGAGGGTGGCCTTTACGCCGCACGCCGTGGACATAGTAAGAGGCATCTTCACAACAGGCCACGTCTATCTAGACAAGCTCCCGGCAGAGGCGGACATGTGGAAGTACTACAGGTCCATGTACGGCGACTCCAAGTTCATTAGAATAGTGAAAGATAGGTTGGGCATCTCCCGCTACCCCAACGTGAAGTACGTCCTCGGCTCCAACGTGGTGGACGTGGGATTTGAGCTGGACCCGAGGCTCAACAGGGTGGTGACCTTCGCGGCGATAGACAACTTGGTGCGGGGCGCCTCCGGCCAGGCGGTGCAGGCCTTCAACGTCGCGATGGGCTTCCCCGAGGACGAGGGCTTGCGGCAGATCCCGGTGGCCCCCATATGATTGTGGTGAAGATAGGCGGGTCTGTGGTGTGTAAGGACCCCACCAAGGTGGTGGAGAATCTGCCGAACTACGCAGACAAGGCCGTGGTGGTCCACGGCGGGGGTTGCCTCGTCAACGACCTGCTGAAGAGGATGGGAGTTGAGCCAAAGTTCCTAACCCACCCGGGCGGCCTGGTGAGCCGGTACACTGACCTGGAAACTCTAAAGGTCTTCGTCATGGCTATGTCCTGGATCAACAAGTCCATAGTGGCGTCTCTCCACGCGTTGGGGGTGGAGGCGCTTGGCCTCACAGGCGCCGACCTCGGCGTTGTTAAAGCTAGGCGGAAGGAGAAGGTTCTTGTGGTAGACGAGCGAGGTAGGCAGAGGGTGGTGGACGGCGGATACGTGGGGCGCGTGGTCGACATCGCCGTGGACAAGCTGAGGCCTCCGCCTCTCAAGGTCCTATCGCCCGTGGCGGTGTCGGAGAGAGGGGAGCTTCTCAACATCGACGGGGATCAGCTGGCCTTCGACGTGGCGAAGAGGCTTGGGGCAGAGCGGCTGGTGTTGCTCAGCGACGTAGACGGCTTGATAATAGGCGGAAGCGTGGTGCCGCGGCTCACGGCCGCTCAGGCGGAGGAGTTGGTCAAAAACGAGGAGGTGAGGGGCGGCATGAAGAGGAAGTTGCTGATGGCGGCGGAGGCGGCTAAGCTGGGGCTTGAGGTGGTGATCTCAAACGGCCTTGTGGATAAGCCCATCGACGCCGCCCTCTCCGGCCGCGGGACCCACGTGGTCAAGGGATAAGGTTTATATAGGGGTCCCGTTTGGCTGACCATGGCTAAGCAGAAACTGGTCGTAACATGTAAGGTCTGCGGTACGGAGTTTGAGCTACCGGAGGACGTGATGGACGGCGAAATCGCCAGCTGTCCCACATGCGGCGCTAGATACATCGTGAGGGTGAAGGGAGGCTCCGTCACGTTGGAGGAGTTCAAAGGCGACGTGGAGGACTATGGCGAGTAAGTCGGGGCGAGCAAGGTAGTTCTCGCCTACTCGGGGGGTCTGGACACCACCGTAGCTATCAGGTGGCTGAGGGAGAAATTCAACGCGGAGGTCTACACCGTAACGGTAGACGTTGGGCAGGAGGACGACTTCTCTAAGATAGAGGAGAGGGCGTACAAGGCCGGCGCCGTCCAGCACTTCTACATAGACGCCAAGAGGGACTTCGCCGATGAGTACATAGCCCGCGCCGTGTTAATGAACGGCATGTACGAGGGGGTCTACCCCCTGGGCACAGCCCTCGCGAGGCCCCTAATAGCGGCTAAGGCCATAGAGGTGGCGAGGAGGGTGGGCGCCGACGCGGTGGCGCACGGCTCCACCAGCAAGGGCAACGACCAGGTGAGGTTCGACGTGACGGTGAAGGCCCTCGCCCCGGATTTGAAGATCATAGCGCCTGCGAGGATCTGGGGGATGACGCGGGCTGAGGAGATCGAGTACGCCAGAAGACACGGGCTACCGATAGGCGAGGAGCACAAGAAGTACAGCATTGACGACAACCTCTGGACCCGGTCCATAGAGGGGGGGCCTCTCGACGACCCCATGGCCGAGCCGGGGGAAGACGCCTTCAAGTGGACCGTCTCGCCGGAGAAGGCGCCGCACGAGCCGGCTTATATCACGATCGGCTTCAAAGACGGCGTGCCCACCTCGATAAACGGGGAGAAGATGGACATGGTCTCGCTTGTCGCCGCCCTTAACCAAATCGCGGGTTCCCACGGCGTTGGGCGCATAGACCACGTGGAGAACAGGCTCGTGGGCTTCAAGAGCAGGGAGGTGTACGAGGCGCCCGCCGCGGTGGTGCTCTTCCACGCCCATAGAGACCTCGAGAAGCTGGTCTTAACGCCGAGGGAGCTCAGGTTTAAACACCACGTCCTCGACCCCCAGTGGGCCGACTTGGTATACCAGGGGCTCTGGGTGGAGCCGCTCCGCACAGCGCTGGAGAAAGCCGCCGAGGAGATGGAGAGGTGGGTAACCGGGGAGGTGAGGGTCAAGCTCTACAAGGGCTCTGTGCAGGTTGTGGGCCGCGATTCGCCGTATGGCGGCTACAGCAGGGAGCTGGCGGACTACAGCGCTGGGTGGTACCCCAGCGACGAGGAGGCAAGAGGCTTCATAGAGATGTGGAGTCTCCACTCGCTTACTGCGCTGAGGCGGAGACGCCCGGAGAAATAGTCTATATAGTTGGGATAAGGTTTTATATTGTATATTTTTCTAGGGGGCGATGGGGCAAAGAACCGTGGTGTGTCCAAACTGCAAAAAACCCGTGAGGCCGGTGGAATGTGGACGTAGAAACCAGACGAAGAGATACGTCGTTGTGACGTACTGTTGCCCAAAGTGCGGCACCGAGTTACTCACCGAGAGGCTGGAGGTGACCACGTAGCATGTCCTTCTACCGCTCCTGGATAGGAGGAGAGGGGGAACTCGTCAGGAGGTACACATCAAGCATTAGAGACGACGCCGAGATTGTGGAGGAGGTGGTAAAGATCATGGAGGCACACGTTAGACATCTGGCGGAGGTTGGTGCGGCGCCTAAGGAGGCAGCCGAAGCCGTGGCGAAGGCCCTGCGCGAGGTGGAGCCGGAGCGGCTTCTAACAAGCGAGTTCGAGGATGTGCATGAGGCCTTGGAGAAGTGGTTGGTGGACAGGCTCGGGGAGGAGGTGGCGGGTTGGATCGGCCTAGGCCGCTCCCGCAACGACCACGTAGCGGCTGCGATTAGGCTCGCCGCCCTTAGGAAAACCGGCGTGCTGAAGAAAGCGGTAGAGAGGATGAGGTGCGTCTTGGCGAAGAGGGCGCTGGAGTATGCAGACTGCGCCATGCCCAGCTTCACCCACTTCCAGCCGGCCCAAGCCATCACCTTCGGCCACTACCTCCTCGCGGTGGACGAGCTGGCGGGGGAGTTTCTCCACGTCTTGAAGCCGGTGGAGGAGTTGCTCAAGAGGTCGCCCCTCGGCGCGGGGCCCGCCGGCGGGGCCAGGGCGCCCATAGACCGCGAGAGGGTGGCTAAGCTCGCGGGCTTCGAGGGGGTGGTGGAGAACGCCCTATACGCCTCGGGGAGCCGCTTCTTCGCGCTGGCGCTGGCCTCCGCCGTGGTCTCCTTCTTGGTTGAGCTGTCCCGCGCCGTGGACGACTTCATCAGGTGGAACAGCCCTCTTGTCGGCTACGTCGCGGCGCCCGACAGCCACGTCTCGACCAGTAGCATAATGCCGCACAAGAGGAACTTGGTAACGCTGGAGGTGTTTAGGGCTAGAGCCGCCGAGGCCCTCGGCCACCTCGCCGCCTTACACGCAGTAGTTATGAAGATCGGGATGGGCTACAGCCTAGACCTCCAGGAGGCCACGAGGCACCTCTGGGCCGTGTTGAACATAGCCTCCGAGGGCGTAGAGGTGTTCACCGACTTCCTCGAGAAGATGTCTTTCGACTGCGGGAGGGCTAGACGGGACGCGGAGAGGTACTACTCCACCTCATCCGACACCGCCGAGGAGGCGGCCCTCCGCGGCGTGCCGTTCCGCCGCGCCTACTTCCAGTTGGCTAGGGAGATAAGGGAGGGGGCCGCCAGGCTTCTGCCCGTGGACGAGGCGCTGAGGAGACCCACCCGCGGCTCCGCGAACCCCGAGGAGGTGAAGAGGGCGGCATCAGCGCGGCTGGTCTTTTGCAGAGAGAAGCCTCTCTAGAGCGGCGTCTACCTCCTGCACCGCCTCCTCCTCCCCGCCGCACTCGACCAGTTGCGTCTTCGCATATCCCGGCTTTCCCTCGACATCTTTCACGCACATCACAACGCCGCGCCTGGTGGGGTGCCCCACCACGTCTAGATAAGCCCTTGCTAAACCGGCGGCGAGGGCCTCCGTCAGGAGTGCCACATCTCCGTCGTCAAAGTAGAGCAACATCCTGAGGTGGCGGTGCCCCGTTGGGACCGCCGCCACGACTCTAACCAGTTTCTTCACCACCGAAGCCGTAAGCCATGTAGAATATAAGTATTGGGTAGGCCACCAGCCTCTCTAGACACCCGGCGCCGAGCGGGGTCTCCAGGCCTGCCGCCATCAACGACAAGGCGGCTGTGGACAAAGCGGCGAGACTAACGCCGAGCGTTCTGTAGACGCCTCCTGCCTCGGCGCCGATCACAGCCGTTGAGGCTGCGCCGCAGATAAACGCCGTGAAGGCAGATATGAAATGGGGGAGCCCGGCGTCCTCTGGGAAGAGGGCCACCCCCACGACCCCCACCGAGGCTGAGGCCAGCAGAGGCCACCCCCTTGGATGAGCCCTCCTTAGGCAAAACGCGGCGGCAACGCCTGCTATGCCCAGCGCCGCGGCGCTTATGTTAAAAAGAGCGGCGGTGGGGGCCGCCGCAGCGCCTAAGTCGCTGATGTAGTGAGTAGAGGGGCTGTAGCCGGGATACAAACGCTCGGCTACTAGGACAGCCGACATGAACTGAAGCACGCCTACTGCGAGAAAGGCTCTACATATCCTCACGGGCTCTCCCGGCTAGATTTTTTAAAGTATTACCGGCTATGGTATATAAACAACCCCTTTTATCGACGCGTGGGGCTTGCGGTGGAGCTCCAAGACGTCTCCGTTAGATACGGCGATTTTCTAGCCCTTAAGAACGTTAATCTAAACGTGGAGGCGGGGGAGGGGATGGTGCTTCTAGGGCCATCCGGCTCCGGCAAATCCACAATCCTAAGGACGATTGCCGGCTTCGTCAAACCGTCTGCGGGGAGGGTCTATATAGGGGGGAAAGACGTGACAGACCTCCCGCCAGAGAGGAGGGGGGTCTCCATGCTGTTTCAAGACCTCGCCCTCTTCCCGCATCTAGACGTGTTTGAAAACGTGGCATTCGGGCTTAGGGTGAGGAGGGTGCCCGAGGAGGAGGTGAGGAAGAGGGTGAGGTGGGCGCTGGAGCTTGTCCGCCTCGACCCCTCGCAACACGGGAGGAGGAGGATACATCAGCTGTCGGGGGGCCAACAGCAGAGGGTTGCCTTGGCGAGGGCGTTGGTGGTGGAGCCGGAGGTGCTCCTCCTCGACGAGCCCTTCAGCCACATCGATGTAGACATCAAAAGCAGGCTTTTGGAGGAGCTGAAGGTGCTCCATAACAAGCTCGGCTTCACCCTGATCTACGTCACACATGACAGACACGAGGCCGTGGAGGTGGGGGATAGAATCGCTCTCGTCAGAGACGGGGTGGTGGTGCAGGTGGGGAAACCCATCGAGCTCTATAGGAGACCTAGGAACAGATTCGTCGCGGAGTTCTTCGGAGAGGCCAACATACTGCCCGCCGCAGCGCTCGGGATTTCAAGCGGGGGCTACGCTGTGGTGCGCCCAGAGGACGTCGTGTTGGGCGGCAACACGACCTACAGGTTCCGCGGCAGGGTGGTTGACGTCACCTTCATGTGGCACTACCTCAAGGTGGAGATACAGAGCGACGGCCACGTCATCAAGGCCTACGTGGATCTAGACACCCCAGTCGCGCTCAACGACGAGGTTGAATTCGGGTTCGACGCAAGGGATGTCTACGTGGTGGAGGAATGATTAAGAAAATAGCGGCGGTCTCCTTCGCCGTTGTGGTGTTGCTCTTCTACGCTCCGTTTCTCGCGCTGGGGTACTACATCACAGAGGGGGGAGAGCTACGGCTACCCTCCCTATCCATGGTGGCGTCCACCCTCCTCCTAGCCGCAACCGCCGCGGCGATCTCCATAGCCGTCGCCTACCCCGCCGCCTACTACCTAGCCAAGAGGGGGACGGAGCTGGAGTTTGCCCTTCTCACGGCCCCGCTTTGGGTGGGCACGCTCCTCAAGGCGTACTCCCTCCTCGTCTTATACGCCGTATTGGAGAAGACGGTTGGCGTGGCCCTCTGGGGGCAACCCCTAGGCGTCTTGGTGGGTATGGTCTACGAGTACCTCCCCTACTCCCTGCTTACCCTCTACGCCTCTGCGGAGAAGCTGAGCGAGTCCCCCGTCCACGCAGCTAGGGCGCTGGGCGCCTCCAGGATCCAAGCCTTCCTCCGGGTGGAGCTACCGCTTACTCTGCCGGGGGTGGCGGCCGCCTTCATATTGGTCTTCCTGTTCGCCGCGGGGGAAGTCATTATGCCGGCTGTACTCGGCGCTTGGAAGGTCTACACATTCGGCAACTACATATGGGACCTCTACTTCAAGGCTAGGGACATATTCAGCGGGAGCGTGCTATCGCTTATGTTGACCGGCATGTCGCTGTTGGCGACCTACATAGTGGTGCGGACGATACGTTCCCTCTCGATATGAGGGCTTTAAGGCTATACACCTGGGGACTCATAGCCGCGTTGTACACGCCCGTGGCGGTAATAGTGGCGCTGTCGCTCAACGACAGCAAGCTCCCCTACGTCTGGGGCGGCTTCACCGTCCGGTGGTACCTGTCGTTGCTCCAGTGGGAGCAGGCGTGGCAGGCGCTGCTGAACAGCCTGCTGATCGCCCTCGCCGTCTCCGCGGCCTCCACATTACTAGGGCTATTCATGGCCTACAGCCTTAGGGGCGACAGATACGTGGTTCTGTCACAGGGTGCGGTGGTGATGCCCGAGGTCTCAGAAGCCCTCGCCTTCGCCGCCGCTCTCACGCTGGCGAAAAGCTACACCGGCGTCGACCTCTTCGGCCCCATTGGGGTATTCCTCGCCCACCTGGCCTACACCCTCCCCACGGCCCACGTCTTACTGGTGCCCTACATGTCATACGTGGGGAGGAACGTTGTGGAGGCCGCGAGGGTGCTCGGCGCCTCTGAGGCCAAAACCGTGTCCGCCGTGGTGTTGCCTATAATGATGCCGGCGTTTGTCGCCACCTTCCTCATCGTCTTCGCCAACTCCTTCGATACGTACATAAAAACCGCCTTTACCACAAGCCCAGGATTTGTGACAGCCCCCATATTGCTCTGGAGCTACGCCGCCCGAGGAAGAGGCGACCCCACGATGTACGCCCTGGCAACCCTCATGCTGATCCCCTCCATAGTAGCCGCCACTATATACTTCCGCTCAATAAAGAGATATAGCTAAAAACCCGGCGGTCCGTTTGCCCCGTCGTTCTTTCACCAAGTCGCCTCGCCCGCGCCTTCGACGGCCCAACAGCCCCAGGCGCACCATGTATGGAGCCGGACGGCCCTCCTCCAAGCGCGGTCGGGGCACCTCTTGAGACGCCGCCCCCTACCGTTGCGGACAGTATATTCTCCCACCTGCCGGACAGTATATTCTCCCACCTGCCGGACAGTATATTCTCCCACCTGCGTCAAAACGTGGATTCTCCATCGTTTAAAGAGGTGAACCGCCCCACCTGGGGGTTTAGCCCTTCAGCGCCGCCGCTATTGCCTTTGGGTCGTAGCCCACAATTGTTGTGAAGGTGCCGTTTGGGTAGACCACCACGACCATGGGGGTCCCCACGTTTTGCCCAGCGAGGAGTGTCGCCAGTTGCATGCCGGCGTTTGCGTCGATGGGGCACCTATCCTGTGGGAGAACGCTGGTGTAGTTGCTGTCTCCTGCGAGGAACCTGGCGTAGAGCTGCCTCAGCGTTGGGATAACCTCCGCCGGCGAGTTCTTGTATAGGCACCTCAGCCTTTCATGCGCCGGGAGGGCCTCGGGGTGGACCACGAGGTCGACGAGGACCAGCTTGTGGCCCTGGAACAGGGTGTAGTTGTGTACAAAGAGGCGGGCGCAGTAGGGGCACTCCAGGTCGAAGAAGACCACGGCGGCGGGCCACGTCCCGTTATACGACATGCCTATCTTCTCAGCTACCTTCAAGATGTCTAGGCCTCCTCCCCCAGCGGCGGCGACTGGGACCGAGAGATCTTCTATGATGGTCCTCACCTCCGGCGTGATCTGGCTCTTGTTGACGAGGGTGTACGTCAGCGTCGCGGCCACCTGTGTCCCATAGGCGAGTTGCACCTTGAAGGAGTATAGGGAGCCGTCCGGCAGGACCTGCTTCTCGTAGCTCAAGACCGCTGTTAGGCCAACCACTATGGGCACCTCGGTCTTGTTCGTATACACAGTCGCTTGGCCGAAGGGGGTCTGGGCAACGCCGGATTTAACCCAGCCAGTTCCGTTGACGGGGCCCGGCAAGCCCTGGATCAGCATGAGGAGGTCGTCGAAGGTCTTCACTGCGGGCAGGGGGTTGGGAGAGGGCGTGCATCTGCTACTGCCTATAGTTATCTTCTCGCCCGCCACCGTGGCGGCGGTGGTGCTGTTGACGCATATCTCTAGAAGCTTGTTGTAGTAGGTGGCCCTCTGGCTGTTGTCCCCCGACTGGGCTAGGACGTTGATCATCCCGTCTTTAACCAGGAAGTAGGTACGTGTCTGGTTTGCCACCTGGCCGTAAAACAGCCCGTTCGCCAGGGGGGCGTAGTACGCCGTCATCTCAATGGCGTGGCCGCTCTCCACCCTGACGCGGTAGATGTATAGAGTCCCCGCAGGGGGGGTGCCGCCGGGGGGAGCCGGGGCGGATTTAGGCGGATTCTTGTAGAGAGCCACGGCGGCTATGGCCACAACCACCGCGGCTATCACAATCCCAACTATGACGTTTTTATTCATGGCGGGGCCTTGCGGGATGTTTAAAAACATTTGCTACCCCCTAAGCCACCCAACCGCCTCGCACTCTTCGGACGGTCCACGTCGGATTCGACGCTTCGATCATGGGCTCGCCGGCCGGCTGAGGCGTACGTTCCTCAGCTCCATAAAGAGCCCTAGCCGTTGAGCACGTCCCAGAGGCCCCCCTCCCGGGGCGAGGGCAGGCGCCGCGGAGGGGAAGCGTTTAAAAACTATTCCATTGAGGGAGCCCACTCCTTGGCCAGTATTTCGAGCACCTTCCTCTCGCCTATGAGGTCCCGTATGGAGATTACGCCGTATAGCTCTCCGCCTCTGTCCAGGACGACTACGTGTCTCACGTTGTTTTGTTTCATCTTGCGCGCGGCTACGGTTATGGGGTCGTCGGCGTAGACGTATACGTAGTTCCCCATGGTGCCCACCTTATCCACCGTTGTGGTGGGGGGCATCTTCCCCGCGACGGCCTTTAGGAGATCCCTCTCGGAGACTACGCCGATGGGCTTCCTCCGGGTTTCCTTGTCTACCACCACCAAGAGGCCCACCCTGTGCGTGATCATCTTCTCCGCGGCCTCCTCCACCGTGGCGTCTGGCGTAACGACGACAGGAGGTTTTGCGGCGATGTCTCCACAGTTCATGTATATGTCGGGGAGCGTCCTTAAATACTTTTTAGCGTTTTCCTAAGAGATTCTATGTTGATAGTGCTTATCTTTATCGTTGGCAGATTCTCCTCTATTACCTCGTTGTTTCCGCCGATTAACACCGCCTTCACCTCTCTAAAGGCGGCTTTCGCCGCCTTGAGCACCTCCGGGTGTACCATGTCGTCTTCGCCGTCGGTAACTATGACGAGTTTGTAGCTGTGGAGTCCCTGCTGTTTTGCATCTCTTATGGCTGTGTGAACCGCCGCCGTTATGTCGGTTCCCCCCAGGGGGAGGACCCGCAGGAGGGATTTTATTATCTCCTTGGTGCTGTATATGGGCGGGTAGACCATCTGGTCGAAGAACCTCAACACGGTCCTCCTGCTCCTCTTCATGAGGGCTACCGCCAGCGCCGTTGCCCAGGTGATCTTCTGGGTCATGTCCATCGCCACGCCGTCGTAGAGTGTGTAGAACATGGAGCCCGATTTGTCTATGAGGAGGTATATCTTCTCGCGGGTGTCCAACGACGTGTCGTAGATAGAGAGCGACTTGGTGGCGATCTTGTAGCCAAACAGCGCTCTTGAGTGGAGGTATATCGCCTTGCTCAGGGGCGTAGCCCTCTGAAGATCTTCGAAAGCCCTGAGCCGGGCTATGCCGGAGATCACGCCTTTTCTCTCCTCCTGCGCCCCCTCCTCCAGCTCCTCCTGGATGGCGGAGAGGGTCTCCACGAAGGTCTCCAAGATTTTAGCAAGGCGGGCTCTGTAGGGGTCTATGTCTATGTCGAAGAGGAGCTCCGCCGCCTCCTTCCCAACCTCGTTGCCCAGGGTCTTGGTTATAGACCTCCTGAGCTTCTCCAGGTTTTTGATGTTGCCCATGTAGAACCTGAGGAGGCTCTGTATCTCCTGACGTAGCTGCTGTTGGGCCGAGGGGTCCTGCTGATCTACGCCTCCGACGGCGCCCCGCTCTATCCTCGTCATCAAGCTGTTGTAGGCCCGGAGTAGCTTCACGGAGGCTGATCTTGAGACTTGGTAGTTGTATCGGCTGATCTGGAAGACCTCCTGGTATATCTCCGAGGATAGGTACGTCCTCAGGAACTGGTACCACAGAGCCTCGCCGGGGCCCGGCGACTCCCTGAGTATCGGCTTCCTGTAGTGTACGTAGAAGGAGTCGGCGATTACCTCGTTGGGGATCTTGGCGAGCTTTATCGGGATACCCACACGCTGGAGGTATCTAACTATCTCGTGTACCCTCAGGCGGGTGAGCTCGTCGTTGTAGTCCACGTTTAGAAGTGCGCCGGTCACAGCTGGCTTCTCAACATGTCGAGGGTGGACTTTATCTCCTCGATCTCAACCTGGAAGAAGCGGTAGACCACCGGATCCGCTATCGACTTGTCCAGTATCTCGTAGGCCTCCTTGATCTTCTCCCTAGCGATCGACAGCGCGTTGTTGGCCACCAACGCCTTTATTTCGTTGACCATATCGTACAGCGCGGAGAGGTTCCCCGGCATGTGGGTGGTGAGGAAGGTCTCGTACTCTGACAGATCCTCCCTGTCCTTCACCAGGTACTTGAGGACCTTCAGCGTGGCCGCCCTCAAGGTCGCCGAGTCGATATCAGACGGGCTTATCCCCAACACTGAGAGGTAGGATACCACGTAGAGGGGGACCTTAACCCTGGTCCTGTTGGATATAACCACGTGGTCTAGGTAGGAGGCGACTATGGGCGATATGTGTCTCACGATGGCGTCCATGTTCTCATACACGTAGCTCTGGACGTATTCGTTGAGCTTCTTCACCTCCTCCATGGTCATTAGGGGGGTGAGCCTCTCTAGGTCTCTCCTCAGCCTCAGCCCCGCCTTTATCAAGTTCTCGGTCTCGTCCGGCTCGGCGTATTTCGTGAAAACCCTCAGCGGGAATCTGTCGTACAGCGCCTGAAGCTCCTCCTCGTCTGGGATCCGGTTGGTTGCGCCAAACACGGTCCAGGTCTTGACGGGTATGATGCTCCCCCCGTCGTATATGACCCTCTCGTTTAGTATTGTGAGCATGGTGTTGAGTATAGCGCTTGAGGCGTTGAAGATCTCGTCCAGGAGGGCGAAGTCCGCCTCGACTATCGAGTTGGTGTATATCCTCTTGACGTTTCCCTTAAGTAGCTCCACCACGTCGATGGGGCCGATCACCTCCTCCACCTCCGTGAACTTGGTCAACAGGCGGTAGAACCACCTGGCCTTGAGGAGCTTGGAGGTAGACGCAACCAGCATCGTCTTGGCGGTGCCAGGAGGCCCGATTAGTATGAAGTTCTCCCTGGTTAACACGGCGGTGAGACTCGCCGTGATCTCGTCTGTGAACTTGTAGAAGAGGGAGTCAAGAGTTTTCCTCACCTGCGCCACCTTGTTCACAAGCTCCTCCACGCTTCAACTTGTTTATCCCTTAAAATCTTTTCAACACGGCGCATCTGAAAGTTTTGGCCTACCCACCCCCCGTATGCTTCCACCGTAGCTATATAAGTGCTGTAGATAAAATAGGCGTGGACCACTTTTTCGACATGTTTATGGCGTCGGCGGGGCGGAAGCTGAGGGAGTACCTCGGTAGTAGATCTCTTCAGGACTACCCGCTGGAGGAGCTCTCCAGCTACATACTCAAGAGGCCGGTTCCTCAGGAGGAGGCCGCGCTTAGGGCCGCCGGCGTCGACGGCGGCATCGGGGTGGTTAAGCTCGCCAACGGCCACCAGGTGGTGCTGGCGAGGGCGGCGGCGGTGGGGCCGGACTTCCTCGAGAGGGAGTTCATAGCTGATGTGGCGGCGGTGGACTCGGCAAGTCTCCCGTGGGCCTACCTAGTCATCGCCGAGTCGCTGGTGGGGATTAGGGCTGTGGAGAAACACGGGGTGGATCTCCTCCTGATGGACGGCTCTCTATACGCCAAAGCCCTTAGGCTAGTCCACAACTTGATCTTGACGAGGGAGTTCCAGAACCTCTACTACGTGCCGGAGCTTGCGACCGCCCTCTACACTCTGTCTAGGCTTATAAAGACGGCGGAGGAGCGGGGGACAAGGCTGGTCTTCGTGTCGAAGGACCACAGCTTCAAGATCCTCAAGGAGCACGTGGTGTTTGAGAAGCTGGGGGAGCGCTACAGGGACTACCTCTTCCAGAGGGGGTTGCAGTGGTACTCCATCTTGTGGATTAGGAGGTTCCGCAGGGAGCTCCTCGACCTCTACAAAGCCGCTAGGGGGCACGACTACGCGGGGGCGCGGCTGTTGGCCCTCCTCGTGGCCCAGTCTGTAACAGACGGCGAGCTTCTGTCAAGCCTCCTCCCCCCCGGCCACTACACGGTGCCGATGCTGGTGGGGAGTTGCGACGCGTATATTAACTACAAGGGGCTGGCCACGGTGGATAAGCTGGTTAAGGCGGCGGAGGATAGGCTTGAGGACTCCATGATTCTGAGGCTGAAGGAGGGCTTCAACAGCGATATACCCGGCCTCATCAGGGAGTCTCTGGAGGCTCTCCCCAAGATATACCTCTTCTACCTCCGGCTGAGGAGCGACGACACCCCCCTCCTGGTGGAGCTCCCGGCGGAGGGGACCAAGATGTTTGACGGCTCCCCGGTCAAGGCCTTCTACCCCGCGGCCAAGGTGGAGGATGTGGCGTCCACGCTGGCGGCCCAGTACAGGGACCCGGCGCACTACAACACCTGGCTCTGGTACGCCCACACGGTGGCGTCCTTCAAGTCCAGCCAGCTTTCGGAATACGCGGTGTATCTTAAGAAGATGGCCGAGGAGGTGGGGGTGGCCAGGAGGGTGAAGCTGGCGTGGGGCCTATGAGGGTTGGCTACGTCGTCGCCGCGGCCACGCCCTTCGAGTTCGTCGCGACCCTCGACCCGGAGAGGCCGGTCAGCCTCTACGACTACGTCGCCGTTGACCACGTGGAGTACGACGCGGCGGGCGGAGACTACGCAAACGTGAGGTTGCTTGGCCAGATCGTGAAGCTGTATAGAGACCCCTACTCCGCCAAGAGGGACCTCCCCCTCTACAGCGTGATGAGGGAGGTGTCCGACAACATACTGGAGGTCCAGATCGCGAAGGTGAAGGTGCTGGGCTACGTCAACGGGGGCGAGCTTAGGCAGCCTAAACACCCGCCGAGGATAGGCGCCCCGGTCTACCTGGCCGAAAACGGCGAGATAGAGGAGCTGTTCAAGGTGGAGAACGGGCTCTGCGTTGGGAGGCTGGCGAGCCGGGATCTGGAGGTCTGCCTCGACCTAAACGGCGTCAAGCGGCACGTGGCCATCATCGCGGCCACGGGCAGCGGGAAGACGTGGTTCTCGGTGGTCTTAATCGAGGAGCTTCTGAAGAAGGGGGCCAAGATCGTGGTGGTGGACCCCCACGGGGAGTACGTGCCCATCAAGGACTCGATATACAAGCTGGGGCCCTACAGCGCAACCGTCGTGAAGGTGTCTAGGCACCACTCCGGCGACCTTATGTACAAGATCGGCGTGTTAGACGGCGAACCTGAGGCTTTGGCCAACGCCGCGGGGGTGCCCCCCGGAGCCAAGAAGATCCGCTACGCGATATACCTCGCGTGGTCCTACGCCAGGAAGGTGAGGAAGGCCACGGGGAAGCCCGTCGGCCTCTCCTTCCTACGCATGGTGTTGCACACAGCGCTGAGGGGGGAAAACGCCCTCAACAAGCTGTTTCAGCAGTACAAGATAGAGGGCGATTTCCCCATGGAGGACCTCCGGCAGATTGCGAAGAAGGATCGCCACGCCGTGTTCAGCGCCTTGACGTACCTCAAGAAGCTACAGAGGCTGGGGGTGTTCTCCTCCAGGTCCACCCCCCTGTCGAAGATGCTCGCCGACATCACCATCATAAACCTGGCGGGGGTAAACGAGGAGGTTCAGGACTACGTCGTATCCCACATAGTCAACAGGATATTTCAGGCAAGGGTGAGGCACGTGAGGTCGCTGAAGGGGCTGAAGATACCTTGGCCAGTCGTGCTTCTGGTGGAGGAGGCCCACCGGTTCGCGCCCCCCAAAACGCTTAGGAAGACCCGCTCCTACGAGGCGCTCTCCCGGGTCGCCTCCGAGGGCAGGAAGTTCGGCGTCTACCTAGTCATCGTCAGCCAGAGGCCCAGCAAGGTCGACCCAGACGTCATCAGCCAGTGCCAGAGCCAGGTGATAATGCGCATCGTCAACCCCAAGGACCAGGAGGCTGTCCGTGAGAGCAGCGAGCTTCTAGCCCAGGAGTTCCTCGAAAACCTGCCGGGGCTAGACGTTGGGGAGGCCGTGGTGCTGGGGCCTCTGGCGAAGTTGCCCGTGGTGGTGAAGGTACGCGACAGGGTGCTCGACTACGGCGGCGCCGACATAGATCTGGCGAGCGCTTGGAGGAGGGACAAAACGGCAGATGTCGTACAACACTGGAGGAGGTTATACAACGCGGCGCCGCCGCCCAGCGTGATGATGGCCGCCTCGCGGCTTAAGCTACTGCGCAAGTGGAAGGAGGGCGGCCGCGTCGGCGTTCTCCTCCAGGATGGAGACAGGGAGGTGGCGGTCTATATTGAAGACGGGAGGCCCGCCTGCACCGTCTGCGGAGTCGGCAAGCCGTGCCACCATGTTTACAAGGCGCTGGAGGAGGCGCTGGAGGTGGTATGAAGCTCCTACACATCTCGGATGCGCACCTCGGCAGAGCCCAGTACCACCTCCCGGAGAGGGAGGAGGACTACTTCAGAGCGTTTGAGGAGGCGCTGAGGAGGGGGAGGGGGGCAGACGCCGTCTTGATAACGGGCGACCTCTTCGACCTCAAGAGGCCCTCCACGAGGGCGCTCGTGAAGTTTGTGGAGGCCGTGGAGGCGGCGGGCGCGCCTGTCTACCTAATCGGGGGAAACCACGACTTCAGCTACGTCCGGTATAGGGCTGAGGCGGAGAGGTGTCCGCGGCCGGCGGAGTGCCTCTACGACACGGCGCTGAGGCTTCTAGATAGGCTGAGGCTGGCGAAGCTCCTCTGTTGGGAGTCCGTAGACGCCGGGGGCGTTCACATATTTGGGGCATGCGCAACGCCTAGGGACTACGCGGCGGAGTACCGCCGGGCTCTCCAGAGGATGCCGCCGGGGGCTGTCCTCGCCATACATCAGGCGGTGGAGGGGGTCAAGGCCAGGTACCCCGCCGAAGACGACGAATACACCATGCCCCAGGAGGTTTTCCAAGGCCTGCCGTATGTACACATCGCCGCTGGCCACATACACGACCATCTGGCGAGGCATCCGGTAGGCGCCGTGTGGGCGGGGTCGCTTGAGGTCTGGGACGTCGGGGAGTTCGAGACCTGGGACTACAGAGGGGGCTTTGAGAAGGCGCAGGACAGAGCTGAGAAAGGCGCTGTCTTAATAGACGTAGCCGGTAGGGCGGTCTCCCTCAGAGCTATCCCCATCCCCCCTGGGAGGCCTCTGTACAGGGTCAGGCTCTATGTCAGGGAGAGGAGGGAGGCCTACGGGGCTGCGGAGGAGGCGGCGAAGCTTTTTGACAAACCGGGGGCGGTGGTTAGAGTCGAGGTGTGGGGTACGTTGGAGGAGGCTCTAAGGCCTAGGCAGATGGCTACCTTGTTTACAAAAGCCCTCTACGTCGACGTTGTTGACAGAACCGCCGCCCCGCAGAGGGCCGTGTCTCTAAGGGGGTCCGCCATGGAGGAGCTGTGGCGGCTGATGAGGGAGAAGCTTGGGCAACACGCCGAGGTGGTGCTCAGGGCTATGGAGCTCCTTAGAGAGGGGGAGAAGGAGGCGGCGTACAAGCTCATCCTCAAGGCGCTTTATGATTAGGAGGATAGAGCTGTACAACTTCAAGGCCCACGCGAAGGCCGTCTTCAAGCTGGGGGAGGGGGTGAACTTCATATACGGCCCCAACGGGTCTGGAAAAACCTCCCTCATGGAGGCCGTGGCCGTGGCCTTGTTCGGCTCCCAGTGGGTGAGGAGGACGGGGGGCAGGTGGGCCGACTACCTCAGGAGGGGGGCGGCCGCCGGGGAGGTCAAGCTACACCTAAGCCACATGGGGCGGGAGGTGGTGGTCGTTAGGCGGTTCGGCGAGGGGGGGAGCTCCCACTCGGGCACCTATCTCTCCATCGACGGGTCGACGGTCGCCAGGGGGGACGCGGACGTCACGGCTGCTGTGGCCACTAAGCTGGGCATCGGCGTTGAGGAGTTTAGACACCTTCTATACATTAGGCAGGGGGAGCTGAGGCTCATATTGGAGGAGCCCGAGTATATAGATAGGGTTCTCCGCCTAGATGAGTTCGACAAAGTGGACGAGCTGGTGCGGGAGGCCTACAACGAACTCAAGGCGAAGAGGGAGAGGGTGGGGGGGAGGGCGGAGGAGCTCGAGAGAAGGGCCCCCCAGCTGAGGTCGCGGATAGAGGCGCTCTCTAGGAGGCTTTCCGAGGCGGAGGAGGCGTTGGCTAGGCTTGAGGCCGACGAGGCGAGGTTCGTGGAGGCGGAGAGGAGGTACCTCGCCCTTAGGGAGCGCTACATATCGCTTAGCAAGGAGAGGGAGTCCCTTGAGAAGGCTCTGGAGGACGGGGCGCGCGCCGCCCTTGAGCTGGAGAGGGATCTGGAGCAGCTGGAGCGGGAGCTGGAGGAGGTGAGGAAGGCGGAGGAGGAGCTTAAGTCACTCCCCGAGGTGGGCGATGTGGAGGGGGAGTACCACCAGCTTCGGCAGCTTCTGGCCACCGCCGAGAGGGTCCCGCCTGAGGTGAGGAGCTACGACCCGAGGGCTCTGGAGGAGGCGAGGAGGCGCTACGAGGAGGCGGCTAGGAAGCACGCGGAGGTGAGGTCCAGGCTTGAGCTACTGAGGGACGTGTTGAGGGTTGCCAAGATGTCGGAGGGCGGGAGGTGCCCCGTCTGCGGGGCTCCTCTGACGCGGGAGGCCGTTCAGAGGCACGAGCTGGAGGCGCTGGGGCTGGAGAAGGAGGAGGAGCGGCTCTCTAGGCAGATCGAGCAGCTTCAAGCCGAGATCAAGAGGCTGGAGGCGCTGGACAGAACATACAGGACATACGCCCAGTACCTCTCCGTGGATGTCCAAGCGGCAAGGAGGAGGCTGGCGGAGCTGGAAGCGCTCTACCAGAGGAAGAGGGAGGTGGAGAGGAGGAGGGCCTACCTCTCAGCGCTTGTGTCCAGGAGGGGGGAGGCGGAGAGGCGGCTGGCCGAGCTTAGGGCTAGGAAGGCCGAGGCCGAGAGGAAGATAGCGGAGGCCAACGGGAGGCTGGCGGCTGTGGAGGCGGAGCTTAAGACACTAGAGGCGGAGGTCAAGAAGGCTGAGGAGGAGTACGCGGTGCTTAGGGCTAGACACGAGGAGTACCTAAGGGCTAAGTCGCTGGCGTTGGAGCTCAGGCGTCAGCTGGAGGAGGCCCGGGGGGAGCTGGCGGCTGTGGAGGCGGAGCTGGCGAAGGCCCGCACCGAGGCGGAGAAGCTGGAGCGTGGGCTCGGCGCGGCTAGAAACATCAGGTCCGTGTTGGGGGAGCTGAAGCCCCTCGCCAGGCAGATACTGACGAAGGCCATAAACGAGGAGCTCAACGCCGTGTTTCTAAAGCTGAGGCACAAGGAGTCCTTTAAATCCGCCCACCTGGCAGAGGTAGACGGGAGGTACGTCCTCAAGGTGAGCACCCCCTCCGGCCCAATAGACCACAGGCTCCTCTCGCTGGGTGAGCAGAACCTCCTCGCCCTCTCCCTACGCGTGGCGCTCGCCAGAGCTCTCCTCGGCGGTGCCCCCTTCATGATGTTTGACGAGCCGACTGAGCACCTCGACGAGGAACACAGGAGGAAGATCGTGGAGCTGGTGAGAGACCTCACCTCCGTCGTGCCGACTGTAGTCGTCACATCGCACCTGGGAGAGTTCGAGGAGGTGGCCGACGTGGTGATACAGCTGTAGGGGGCTGGCCGGGCGGGTTCGGCCTAGCTCGCTTAAGCGGCCTCTGCCTGGATCTGTTGCTCCAGCACCCACACTGGGGTGGAGAGGAGCGCGACGTATCCGCCGAAGGCCTGCATCAGCGTTTTAGACTCCTCGACGCCCTTTGGGACGACCTCCACCTTGACCCCCTTCTCCTCGGCCTTCATCACCACCTCAAGTACGGCGTCTTCGCCGAGCTCCTCGGCCACGACTATGGTCTCGGCCATCCCCATCTCCAGGGCCTTGAGCGCCCTCTCCTTTCCGTATACCATGTAGTCGCTCTTCCTCACCGCGTAGTACATCACCTTCTCCATGACCTCCTTGGCGTGGACGTACTCGCTCTCCTTGAGCTGCTCCTGGGCGTTTTTTATCGCCTCCACAACCCCGTATTCGTTGGCGCAACAGGCCGGCACCACCGCCAAGACCTTATCCTTAAGCCTGTAGTCGAGACCCCCCTCCTCTAGGAAGTCCTCCTTGGTGGGGCCCGGACCCCCCACTATGATGCCCTTCAGCGTCGGTATCTGGAGGAAGATCTTGTTTACCTCCTCCGCCAGCACCTTGTAGAAGGTCTCCGCCAGATGCTCAGTCTGCCGCTTGAAGCGGTTCGCCGACTGGCCGCCGGCGTGGTGTTTACTCGGCACGAAGAACTCCACGGTCTTCACCACCTCCCACTGTCCCCCCTTCAGTAGCGCGATGACGGCCTCCCCCCTCTCGACGACGACGATGCCGTATACAACGCCGGCGTGCATCTGATCCTCCAGTATCTCGGTGTGGAAGGCGGTGTCGCATATGTACTTGAAGGTGTATATGGGCTGGGGAGGCACAACGACGTAGTAAACCCACTCGTAGTTGCCCTGGTTTATCATGTGGAACCCGGCGAAGACGGCCATCCCGTTCTCGGGAGCCTTCGCCTCGCCCTTAAGGTTGTTTATTATACGCTCCAGTGTGTCCTGGACGTGGGTCCTGGTGGTCTTGTCCTTGATGTTGGAGGCGGTGGACCACTCAGACCTCAGCAGGTTCAACACGTCGGGGATAGGCCTCTCCGAGTTTATGTAGAGGGTGATCAAGGTAGTTGCGTAGCCCCTGAACTTCTTCAGCAGGTTGATAAACGCCCTCATCTCCACGGGCGTCTTGATGTAGTAGACGCCGTTAGGCGGCCTGTTGAAACTCATGGCCTAAACCCCCGCGATGCCTTTAAATAGTTAATGACCTCGGCGCCCCGCCCCAGCGCGGGGCCCTGCCCGGCTCTCCCTAGTCAAGTTTAAATACCCCCTTTACAGTGGTGCCACATGTCTCTTGCCTCTAGGAGAAAGGTGAGGATAAGGCTCTACGGCACAAACCCAACCGACGTGGATCAGGTGGCGAGGGAGATCGTCGATCTCGCCAAGAAGATGGGCGTCCAGGTGAGGGGCCCGATACCCCTCCCCACCCGGCGTCTTATGGTGACCGTGAGAAGAGCCCCCTCTGGCCAGGGCTACCACACCTTCGACCACTGGGAGATGAGGATCTCGAAACGCCTAATCGACATAGAGGCCTCCGAGAGGGTTCTGAGGAGGCTCATGACGATCAGGGTGCCAGACACCGTCAAGATCGAGCTACAGCTTATTTAACCAATATATAGGTTTGAAAACTATCCTCTGTGATTCTGGTCACCAACGACGACGGGGTGCACAGCCCAGGCCTCCGCCTCCTCCACAGGTTCGCCTCGAGGCTCGGGCCTGTGGACGTGGTGGCGCCTGAGTCGCCCAAGTCGGCGGTGGGCCTAGGCATCACTCTCCACAAGCCCCTCCGGATGTACGAGGTGGACCTCTGCGGCTTTAAGGCCTACGCCACCTCGGGCACGCCCTCCGACACGATATACCTAGCCACCTACGGCCTGGGGAGAAGCTACGACCTGGTGCTCTCGGGGATAAACCTGGGCGACAACACCTCCCTCCAGGTGATACTCTCCTCCGGCACCCTGGGCGCGGCCTTCCAAGCGGCGCTCCTGGGCATACCCGCCGTGGCGTATTCCGCATACGTCGACAGCTGGGGCGACGTCCTCAACGACGGGGAGGCGCTCTCGCTGATGGAGTCGGCGGTGTACGCCACGGCGGAGTACGTGACGAGGCGGGGGATGCCGAAGGGCGTAGACGTAATAAGCGTCAACTTCCCGCGGAGGCTGAAGAAGGGGGTCAAAGCCAAGCTTGTAAAGGCGGCGAAGCTGAGATACGCCCAGCAGGTGGAGAGGAGGGTGGACCCAAGGGGCTCCGCCTACTACTGGCTCTACGGCGTAAACCTCGACCCAGAGCCTGACACAGACGTCTACGTGGTTCTCAAGGAGGGCAACATAGCCGTCACCCCCCTGACGTTAAACATGAACTCCTTAGACGGGGGAGGAGCCGCAGACCTAGAAGAGCTTAGAAGGCTCCTGGACCACGTCAACAGATCTCTATGACGTCGGTAGCCAACTACGCCATAGCTATCGCCGCCGCCCTACTAGCCGCCGCGGCGGCCTCCCTCGCCTACGTCCTCTACATACACACAACGGCGCCCAAACCCGCCCCAACCACAGTCCCCCCCACGACCCCCGCCGCCACGCCGACGGCCACCACGCCGCCCCCAACCACCACGTCGGCCGCAACCACAGAAGCAACCAGGATCCTCCACGTGGCCCTCTACATATCGACGCCAAATGTCACACGTTGCGCAGGCATAGGCCCCCAGTACATATACTACTTCAACATCACGGTGGATAGGAAGAGGCTGGAGGACCCCGTCAGCGTATACGTCTTCAAAGCGGTCTCCGCCAACGCCACCTACGACCTAACCACCGCGGCGCTACTCCCCCTCAACAGATACTACTTCATGCCGTATAACCAAGCCGAACTCAACCGCACGGGGGTTGTAAACGTCTACCTAGAGCTTGTGAGTAGCGTCCCCCTCCAGATAAACGCCGTGGAGTACCTGGGCCGGAGGTACCCGATAGAGAAGGTAGTCTACGTGGCATGCATAAAGAGGATAGAGATAAAGGGGGCATTTAACAGGACGGCGCTGACCCGAGGCTTCTTGAACCTCATCCCCACCGACGTGCCCTACGTCGTAAACATAACCGTGCCGCCGGGCCTCTACCGCATTGCGGCTCCTCCCGACGTTGAAGTGACGCCGGCGACGCTACAGGGGGGAGGCAACGCCACCCTCGTGATAAAGTTCGTCAACAAGCCTCTTGTCTACGACACGCTTATTCTAGGAGCTCGACAGGAGCGTTAGCCGAGACGTAGTATGTTACGCCGTCTTTTACCACCCTCCTAACCTTCCTATCCCTCTCTAGGACGTAGAGGTGCCACTGAACCTGCCCCCACGTCATGCCCATCGCCTTCGCGATCTGGCCCTGGGTTAGAGGGCCGTTTTCCTCGATTAACTTCAGTAGTTCGGCCCTCCTCGGGTCCGAAAGGGAAGTTGCCGACTTTGCCCTCGCCATGTGTACGGCGTTTATCCATTTTAAAAAATTTTGCGTAGCGCCGTTACAACCGAAAGCCCCGCCCTCTAGGGCGGGGATAGATTTAAGCTATTTCCATGGGAGCGGTGAAGAGGGCTGAGAAGGGCTCAGCAGTACATTCCATACGGCGGGTCGACGGCAGATAGCCCCGGCGGAGAGGGGGGACACCCCCCGATACCCGCACCGACGCGGCTCACCAACCCCGGGCAACGGCCGAGACCCCGGGAAACCCCGCCCTTCAGGGCGGGGAGCGCGGTTATCCGAGGCAGTTTGCCGCCCGGCGGATGGCTCTCCTGATCTCGTCGCTCTCCGGCGTCTCTAGGCCGAAGAGCTCCGCCTCTAGGCGGGCCGCCAGCCAGTACAGCCTCAGCTTCGCCAGCACCAGGGTTTTGTTTGCCATGTCCACCGCCGTCTCTAGATCTGAGACGTAGATGCCGCCTCTCTTCAGCGGTATGTCCAGCCGCTCCTCGCCCAGTATCTCGACGAAGATGCCGCCTCTGTTTATCGCGATTATGCCGCTGTGTTTATGCCCCGTCTCCCTACCCACCTCAACCAGCCGGTATGCCGTCTTGGCGTCTGCGGCCGCCAGATGTAGAATCGCCCCCCTCACCATTAGCCACGCATTGTCCACCTGGTCGGCGGCCGCCCTCACCAGGTCGGGCGGCGCCGGGTGGTGCCACTTAGCCACCGGCCTGAACCCCCTGCCCTTGCTGTAGCTCGGCCTCACCGCCTCTGCCACCATTATCCTCCCGCTACAGCTGGAAGTAGTGTATATGGCAGGGTGCCGGTTCAGGAGGCGGAGGAGGGGGAGGATATCGCCGTCTACCCTCTCCTGGAGGGCCTCTCTCTCGAGCCGCTCTACGAACACGCGCTTTCGGGCCTCAAAAACCCTCCTATCTACGGCCCCCATTAGATAAGGCCTAGGTCCTTGAGCAACTTCTCAAGCTCTTTCCTGTCTCTGTCGTCTATCGGCGGCAACGGTTCCCTAGGCGGGCCCATGTCTATCCCCCGCACCATCTGGGTGGCCACCTTGTAGAGGGTGGGCCACTTACCGCCGAGCTTCCCCACGAGGCCGCAACCGCCCATGAACCTCCATAGGGGCATGAGCTTGTTGTGGAGCGCCACCGCCTCTGCCGTCTTGCCCTCCTTCACCAGCCTGTACTGCTCAAGCGTGATTCTGCCGAGGAAGTTCGGCCCCGCCAGGACGCCCCCGTGTGCCCCCATGAGGAGGGAGGGGACAAACAGGAGGTCTAGGCCCTGTAGCACCGAAAGCCTCTTGCCGAGGAGGTGTATGAGGTCTAGGTGGTAGCGGAAGTCACCCGAGCTGTCTTTCACCCCCACCACCTGGCTGTACTCGTTGGCCACCAGCTCGAAGACCTCCACGGGTATGTTGTATCCCGTGGCCAGGGGTATGGTGTAGAGGACGACGGGCATGTCCACCTTGTCCAACACCCTCTTGTAGAAGGCGTAGACGGCGGCCCAGTCGTACTGTATGTAGTACGGCGGCGTGATGAGGAGGACGTCTACGCCCACGTCTCTGTACCTCCTGGCTATTTCGATCGTGGAGAGGTGGTCCCCCGTGCCGGTGCCTGCAACCACCAGAGCCCTCCCCCCCGCCACCTCCTTGGCCACCTCCATCGCCTTGACCCTCTCCTCGAAGGTCAGCTTCGTCACCTCGCCGGTTGATGAGGTTGGGAAGACCCCCTGGTAGCCCTCCTCCACTATCTTGGAGAGGAGCGCCCTCAGCCCCTCGTAGTTTACGCCGTCTTTGGCAAAAGGCGTTACCGTGGCCACCACCACGCCCTCGATACGCATAGCCTCTACTACACCGCTTTTAAAAAGTTGTCCAATCAAGATTTTAATACCATAGCGGATTCATTCCTATGAATCCCTATATCGTTTTGCTGAAGCCCCGGGTCATCTGGCTTTTGATCCTATCCAGCGTCGTGGGGTACGTATACGCCGCGGGGACGGTGGACTGGGGTCGGCTTGCGGCACTGACAGCCGCCGCCACGCTCGCGGTGGGGGGCTCCGCCGCCTTCAACCACTACTGGGAGCGGGATATAGACGCCGCTATGGCGCGAACCGCGAGGAGACCTCTGCCGGCGGGGGCGATACCGCCTTCAAACGCCCTTGTCTACTCCCTAGCCCTCTCCGCCACCGGCATACTGCTGGGCTTCTACCTCCTGGGCCCTCTCCCCGGCGTATTCGTCGCTCTGGGCTGGTTCTTCTACGCCGTCGTCTACACCGTCTGGCTAAAGAGGAGGACTTGGCTGAACATACTGGGCGGGGGCTTTGCGGGTAACGCCACCTTCCTCGGCGGCTACGCCCTGGGGAAGGGGACGGTGGATCTTCCGGCCGTCCTCATCTCCTTCGCCATATACCTCTGGATACCCTCCCACATATGGGCGCTGGCGTATAAATACAGAGAGGACTACAGAAGGGCTGGCGTCCCCATGTTGCCCGCCATTATAGACGAGGGGAAGGCCGTGGCTATAATCTCGGCGCTGAATATAGCAAGCGCCGCCTACATCCTCTGGCTCTATCTGGTCTTCGGCCGCGGACTCCCCGGCCTCGCCCTGGTTCTCGCGGGGGTGGCCGGCACGGTGGCAACCAGCGCCCTAGCGCTCAGGGAAAAAAGCGACAGAGCCATGTGGAGGATGTACAAGGCCTCCAGCCCCATCCTTACCCTCTTTCTGCTCGCTCTGGTGTTTTCGTAGGGGGGTAGTACCTCTCCCTCAGGGAACGCACCGCGGCGTATAACACCAACGCGGCGACCAGCGCGGCGGAGGCGGCCAGAACTCCGGCGTTTCTCAGGAGGTAGGCCGCGGAGGCCGCCGCCACGAGCTCCCAGCCGTAGCTGGGGGCTTGGCGGTAGAGTATAGAGGGGACGAAGTAGGGCACGCAGAGAGCCGACATGATCACCGCGAAGGCCATGTAGAGGAGGTGGGCGCCCGCCGGCGTAAGCGCCACAGCCCATCGGAAGAAGAAGGCGCCTGCGCCGTAGGGGTCCTCCACACGGGGTTTTGCATATAGCGTCAGCGCGAGGGAGGGGAGGGCAAAGGCCCACGCATGGCCCGCCCACGCAGCGAGGTACGCGGCCACATATAAGGCGGCGATCGAGAGGGCCGTCGAGGCGGAGAACCTCCTCCTCGCCCTGGAGAACTCGACCCTGTAGAGGAGGGAGTAGACGGAGGCCAGGGGGAAGGACATGGCGGCCTCTAGGTGGTTTCGAGATAGGGGGAGGAGGAGCAGGCCCGCCACCGTTATGACGTTTGGATAGTATGTAGGCTTGCCCCAGAGCCCCCTTAGGTAGAGCAGGGCGTGGAGGAGGGCGTAGGGGGCGTAGGCCGCGTAGCCGAGGCGAGGCTGCGCCAGGAGGCCCAGCAGGAGTAGGGCCGTGAGGAGCCACGTGGCGGCTCTGTGAGGAGCCGCGTTTATGAAGCCGGGTAGCTGGACGTACATGACGGCGTGGTAAAACGCGATGAGGCCGGCCGTCATGAGGTAGCCGTGGAGCCATGGGGCATGGCCAGCCGCCGCGACGCCCGCCGGGAAAAACGCCGCCGAGAGGAGGAGGGCCGCCCTCGCCGATGTTACGAGATCCATCATGGCGTTGAAGAAGGCGGAGTCGTCCGATCTACCGATCGCGTGCCACATGGCTTAAACCGCGTCACTGTTTTTATATACAGCTGGCGGGTTCCACATGGAGGATCTCCTTAGGCGGGCGGTGGACTACGGGCTGTCCCTCGGCGCATCCTACGTCGAGGTGAGGTGGCAGAGAGACGGCGGCGTGGCGGCCGCCGTGAGAAACGGCCAGTACGAGCTATCGGCCTCCTTCTCCTCGGAGGGGGTTGCGGTCAGGGCTGTGGCCGGAGGAGGCATGGGATTCGCCGCGGTGCCGAAGGCCGAGCTGGAGGAGGTGCTCGCCGCGGTGGAGAGAGCCGTAAAGCTCGCCAAGGCCGCCGCTAGGGCCAGGAAAGGCCCTGTGGCTTTGAGTGAGGAGAAGTTGGCGAAGGTGAGCTACAGCCTGCCGGCGGTGGAGCTCGACCCGCTGGAGCTCGTGAAAACCCTCGACGGATACGCCGCCGGGGGTCTAGCCGTGAGGAGGCTCTACGCCTCCGTCTGGACCACGGAAAAGCGCATTTTAACAAGCGATGGGGCTGACGTATACAGCAGGGTGCCGAGGGCTTACCTCTTCGGCATGTTTATAGCACACGAGCCCTCCCTGGGTAGCCTCCAGAGGGATATCTTCCTCGGCGGGACCACCCCCAGACTTCGTGAAAGACGCCGAGAGGGCCGTGGAGGAGGAGTCTAGGAAGGCGTTGGCTCTCCTGGAGAAGGCCAAGGCGGTGACGCCGGGGAGATACGACGTGGTTTTCGGTCCCGAGATGGCGGGCATATTTGTGCACGAGTCCGTGGGGCACCCCTTCGAGCTGGATAGAATATATGGGCGCGAAGGCGCCGAGGCGGGCGAGTCGTATATAAAGCCCGGCGCCGCCGGGGTGAAGATAGGGAGCGGCCTCGTCAACATAACCGACTACCCAGCTGTGCCAGGCGCCTACGGCTTCTACCTAGTAGACGACGAGGGGGTAGTGGCTAGGCCCAAGAGGCTGGTCAGCGGCGGAGTTGCGACGGAGTTCATAGCCAATAGGCAGTACGCCGCCGTGGTGGGCCTGCACAGCAACGGAGGGGCAAGGGCCTCCGCCTTCGACAGAGAGCCCATCCCCAGGATGTCCAACACCTACCTCGAGCCGGGGGACTGGCGCCCCGACGAGATAATACGGGACACGCGCCGCGGCATATATGTAGTATCCTACACCGAGTGGAACATCGACGATACGAGGTACTCCGGGAGATACGGCATATTCGAGGGCTACGTCATAGAAAACGGCGAGCTGAAGGACCCCGTGAAGGGCTTCATCGAGGTGGACACGCCGGAGCTATGGAGCGGCGTAGATGCCGTCGGCAGAGACTTCAAGCTGTACGTGGGGACGTGCGGCAAGGGGAACCCGCCGCAGCCCGTGCCCGTGTCCATGGGAGGCCCCACCTTTAGAAGCCGAGGGATAAGGGTGGTGATATGACGTTGCTCAAGCTCGTAAGGGGGAAAGTCGACGAGGCCATAGCCGTTAGAACCGTGGTGGAGAACTACATGGCGAGGTTCGCCAACGACGAAATAACCGTCTTTAAGAGCTGGAGGACGGAGAGCCTCTACCTCCGCCTCGCCAAGGGGAGGAAGACGGCCCTTCTAGGCTTCACTGGCCCCGTCGATCTAAGGGAGGTAGATAGGGCCGTCTCCCGGATGCCCTCTCTCCCCGACGACCCGCTGTATGTGCCGGCGGCGGGGGCCAAGCCCCCGAGCCGCGCCGAGCCGCCGGAGGACTTCGAGAGGATTCCAGATCTGGTGAAGAGGGCTATAGACGCGGCCGAGGGGGCGGAGAGGAGCGCGGGGGTTGTCCACTTGACATACGTCCAGAAGTGGTACGAGGACACGGCGGGAGGCGAGGGTCACTACGCCGTCAACAGGGTATACATGACGGTTAGGTCCTTCCTAGGGGAGCTAGCCGCCACAAGCGCCGCGGCCGGCAGAAGGCTTTCGGAAATAGACGCAGACGCAGTCGGCGCGGAGAACTCGCGCCTCCTCTCCATAGCCAAGGGCCTCCCCAGAACGCGCCTGGAGCCCAGCGTTGCAGACCTCCTGCTCTCGCCCCTGGTGCTGGGCCACCTCATGGGGGAGGTGGTGCAGACGTGGGCGAACGGCCTCGACGTCTTGGCCGGAAGCTCCAGATACGGCAGAGGGGACCTGGGCAGGGAGGCGGCTGCCCCCGTCCTCACCCTTGTCGAGGAGAGCCACAACCCGTCGGTCTACGGCTACACGCCCTTCGACTTCGAGGGGCTGGCCCCCAGGCCGGTGGAGATCTACAGACGGGGGACGCTGAGCGGCTTCATCCACACTAGGGGGACCGCGGCCGCGTTAGGCATGGAGCCGACCGGCCACGCCCTATACGGCTGGGCTAGGCCGGCGCCGGGGCATATATGGGTGGCGCCGGGGGACGGGCCGGACGACCTAGAGGCCCTCTTTGTAGATCTGGGCAACGGCGTGTACATACACAACAACTGGTACACCCGCTTCCAAAACGTAAAGCTTGGCCAGTTCTCGACGGTGGGGAGAGACGTCGCGTTGTTGATAAAGGGCGGAAGGCCCACCGCCTCCGTCAAATACGTCAGGTTGGCGGACACCCTCGAGAGGGTTGTAAAGGGCGTCGCGGAGCTGTCGAAAACCGCGAGGCAGATCTACTGGTGGGACATGCCCACGCCGGCCAACGCCCCCTACGCCGTTGTCCGCTCCATTGCCGTAACTACCTGAGGCCTAGGTAGAGCCGCCCGAGCTCCCGCTCCTCCAACAGTTTTCTGGCGGGCCCGCTCCAGTGTACTCTCCCGCTCACCAAGAGATAGGCGTCGTCCGCAACCTCTAGGGCGAGTCTGGCGTTCTGCTCCACCAACACCACCGTGTGGCCCGCCTCCCTGAGCTTCGCCACCACCTCAAGCACTTGGTTTGCCATCTTCGGAGCCAGCTGGGCCGTCGGCTCGTCCAACATGAAGATGTTGGCCCGTCTCATAAGCGCCATGGCGATCGCCACCAACTGCCTCCAGCCCCCGCTCAGCTCGCCGGCGCGTCTCCCAAGGATGTCCCTCAGGGGCACCACCTCGGCCACCTCCCTAAGCCTCTCCTCGAACTCGTCCTTTGACAGCCCGTAGCCTGCGAGTCTCAAATTTTCCAGAACCGACAGCGTAGAGAAGACGTTTCTAAGTTGCGACACGTAGGCGACGCCGAGCTGGGCCCGCTCGTGTGTGGGCAACTTAGTCACGTCGCGGTCTCCCACGTAGACGCGGCCGCCATATATCTTCGCGATGCCGAAAATGGCCTTTAAGAGCGTTGACTTCCCGGAGCCGTTGGGCCCTAAGACGGCTGTTATCTTGCCGGGCTGAGCGACGAAGTCTACCCCAAATAGAACCTGTAGCTTTCCGTACCCAGCGTCGAGACCCTCGGTCTTGATCATGCTAGAAACGCCTGGACAACCCGGGGGTCGGAGAGCACCTCGCCGGGCCTCCCCTCTGCCAGAACCCGCCCGTTGTAGAGAACGTACATGTAGTCTGCGTACTCCGCCGCTATATCCAGCCTGTGTTCAACGACGAGAAGCGTGTGGCCCCGCTGGGTGAGCTCGCGCATCAGCTTAAACAGCTCGTGGGCGAGGGTGGGGTTGAGGCCGGCCCCCGGCTCGTCCATCAATATCAGCTTCGCGTCAGCCATCAAGGCCCTCGCGATTTCAAGAAGCTTTAGTTGCCCCCCGCTGAGCTCCCCCGCCGCCCTGTCCCACATGTGGTCAAGCTTCACAACCTTGAGGACCTTAAACGCCTTCTCCACCAGCTCCCCCTCCCGCCTCGCCCAACCGAATTCGAACGGAGCATCGGCTGAGATGTGCCCAAAAATCACGTTGTCTAAAACAGACATCTTTGTCGCTACCCTAGGCGTTTGGAAAGTCCTAACTATTCCCAGCCGCGCCCGCTCGTAGGGCCTCGCATGTGTTATATCCAAGCCCTGGTAGAGCACCTTGCCGCCGTCGGGCCTATAGAGGCCCGAGATCACGTTGAGCAAGGTGGTTTTTCCAGAGCCGTTTGGGCCGGCCAAGATGACAAAAGAGTTCTGTGGTACGGAAATAGAGGCGCCGTCTAGGGCGGTAAGGCCTCCGAACTTTTTGACCACCCCGCTAGCCTGCAACAAGAGCCCAGAGGGCATAATCGGCGGAGTCTCTATCGTGGTTCTGGTTGAGCTTCGTTAGCCCAGAGGCGCCGAAGTAGTTCGCGGCGACCTCCGGGAACTTCGTGAAGAACTTCGTCGTGTCTGGGTCGCCCCCGTTTTGCAGTATGGTTAGCGCTATGAGCCACACGGCGTCGTATGCGTTGTAGGCGTAGGCGTCGGGCTCCCTCCCGTATTTGCTCAGTATGTAGCTCCTGACGCGGTCGTAGTAGGCGCTTTTAGCAGGCGCGAACTTCGTGCTCACGAACCCGCCCACCCTAACCGCGAACTGACACACCTTTGGATCAGTTAGCTCCTTCAGTCCCGTGGAGCCGTCGGTCCCATACCACCTCACCTGGCTGAGCACGGGGTAGTTAGCCGCGGTGAGGAAGATGGTCTGTAGCTCGCCGTATCCGGGGGCTACCACGGCGACCTTATCTGCGCCGTATTTCCCAACCAAACCGGAGACCTTGTCGGCCAGCGCGCTCACCTCCGCAGAGAACTCAGACTTCTGCGGGTCGTAAGCCGCGGCTACCACCACCTCCATCTCGCCCTTGAGGATGTTCTGTAGCTGTGTAGCTATCCCGCGGCCGTAGTCGTTGTTGATATATATAAGCGCCACAGCCTTTATCCCATGTTCCCTGAGCACAGCCGCCAAAGCCCTAGCCTGCTTCGTGTCGTCTGGCGGAAGCCTGAAGACGTAGTCGCTGGGGGTCACCAGGCCGGGCGCTGTAGAAGACACAGAAATTAGAATGAGCTTGTTGTCGTTGGCGTACTGCTTCATCTGCCTGACCTCGCCCGACGTCCTCACGAGGTAGTACTTAACGCCCCTGGTGTGTAGCGACTTCAGCTTCTCTAGCGCGAGGTTTGGATCCGCCTGAGTGTCGTCCGCCAACACCTTCACCCTAAACGGCGCCCCGATCTTGGTTAGATAGCGGTTTACGTCATCGGCAGCGAGTTCCGCCGCAGCTCTTGCAAGCTCTCCCAGCGACCCAAGTCTCCCAGAGAGAGGCTGCAACACCCCAATCTCAACAACGTTGTCGGCCGGCGTGGCGGTCACGTTTACGATGACCGGCGTTTGAGCCCCGGCGGGAGGCGTCACGGGCTGGGGCTCCCCGAATACGACCTTGTCCTGGGATGCTATATACATGCCTACGAGCTTCCAGCTACAGCTCTGTGTAGCGGTCTGGGGAGGTGTCGAGGTTGTTTGGCCGCCTGTTGTTGGCGCGGACGTAGTCTGAGGCGGGGTCGTCTGCTGGGGCGTTGTTGTCCTCTGGGCTGGGGCTTGTTGGTTGATTAGCAAGGCCGCAATTGCCAGTAGTACAATTATTCCAACTATTATTCCTACAGTTTTTGAGTTCATGGACACTCGATAAATAACGTTTTTAAGCGTTTCTTCCCAACGCGTTGATGAAAAGAATCGCGCTGTTCTGGCTTATCGTAGCCGCTCTCGCCGTCGGATGGGCCGCCTCAGCGGCCTATGCCCCCCGGCTCGCGGTGGAGGGTGTAATGTACTCAAGCATCTTGGCCCTAGCCTCCGTTGGTTTAACCATGACCTATCAAACTACCAAAGTTCCCAACTTCGCCCATGGAGCTGTGATGGGCATCGGGATTCTCGCCGCCCTCGCGCTCAGCCAGAGGTTTGGACTTTCGCCATATCTCGCGGGCCTGGCCGCCCTGCCCTTTGCGGTAGTAGCCTCGGTGGCTCTCTACTACACCCTCATGCCGATCTACAGACGCGGCTCGTCGCCCATAATTCTCATGATGGCGTCTATGGCCTACAACATCATACTGCTCGGCGCTCTAAACGCCACCGCAGACTACCTGGGGAGGGCGTGGGGGGTATTCACCAGGAGCTACACGCTTAGGGGAGCCGACTTCTCCATAGGCGATGTCCAAGGCCTCGCGGTGGTCGGCTCGTCCATGGTGGCAGCCGTCTCCATCGTGATGTACCTCTTCCTAACTAAGACAAAGCTCGGCGTCGCCCTTAGAGCTGCCGTAGAAAACGAGGAGCTGGCAAGATCCCTCGGCATCAACGTAGATAGAGCGTACCTAGCGGCGTGGGCTATAGCAGGCGCGTTGGCGGGCTACTCAGGGTCGCTACTCACCCTGTATCTCACCGTGGAGCCGGACACAGGCTGGATGATGTTGGCCGGCATCTTCGCGGCGAGCATAGCAGGCGGCCTCAACAGCGTCTTTGGGGCGGTTTTGGGGGCGTACCTCATGGGCTTCGTGGAGGTGCCCCTCGCCACATACGCCGCATATGCCGTCGCCGTAGAGCCATATCAACTACTCCAGTATAGACCTCTGTTGCCCCTAATCGCCGTGGCCGTCTTCCTTATCGTCATACCGCAGGGGCTGACGTCGCTTAGGAAGAAATGAGACCTCTGGCCCTAGTCGGCCTCTACGTCTACGGGCTCTCGGTAGCGGCCGTAGCGCTGTCGGGACTAGACGTAGTCTCGTACATCCTCGGCACCATCGTCGACGTGGCTATATTCGCCATAATCGCCCTGTCTATAAACCTCGAGGCGGGGGTGGGCGGCATACCGAACTTCGGAAAGGTGCTCACCGTTACAGCCGGCGCCTTCATAGTCGGCGGCGTGGTGTCTAGGTTAGCCATGTCGATCTACGGCGTCAGCGGGGATTTCGTCTACGACAACCCCACGATAGTGTCAAACCTGGCGAAGGCCATGGACCCCCAAGGCGCCCTACTGCTGCTAGCCCTCTCTCTCCTGTTTTCGCTCGCCGCAGGTGCCGCCATAGGCGTAGCCATGTCTCTACCCGCCGTGAGGCTTAGGGAGGACTACTTAGCCATCACCCTGCTGGCCTTTGGAGACGTCCTCTTCTATGTCGGCAGATACTACGAGCCCTTCGTCGGGGGGACATTCGGGGTTTCTATACCGCCGATACTGGAAAAGGTGTTCGGAGGCGGCTTCTCCAGATACTTAGGTGCGGCGGTGTTAGCCGGGGCGGTAGCTCTCGCGGTCTACCTTGTGCTGGATAGGTTGGTGAACTCGCCATACGGCAGAGCCCTTAGGGTCCACCGGGAGGACCCCGAGCTCGTGGAGGTGTTCGGCCGCAGAGCCACGGCGCTGAGGCTCTGGGCCATGGCGGTAGGCGGCGCAGTTTCAGCGACGGCGGGCGCTCTATATGCCCTCTACGCCGGGGCGGTACACGCCAGCTCCTTCACCAGGATCACGTTCACGTTCTACCCCTGGCTCATAATGATCCTAGGGGGGATGGGCAACAATCTGGGGGTTGTCAACGGCGTCTTTATCTTTGTCACACTGCGCCGGCTGATAGACATGTACAAATACGAGCTATCCTCTATACTGGGCTTTGACCCAGTCTGGTTGGCCTACATGTTGTTCGGCGCCCTGGCCCTGGCGATTATCGCCGCCAAGCCGGAGGGTCTGATCCCGGAGGAGCAGACCCCGCTCGCAAAGAGGAGGAAGATCCAGAGGAGTGGTGCGGCCGCCGGGATTTGAACCCGGGCCCGCCCGTTGAAGGCTCTGCGAGCTGTCTTCAGCCGGGCGCTCTCCCGCTGAGCTACGGCCGCTGTTATACTGAATTTGGATGTTTTTAAGCTTTTTACGACGGCGGCGGTTTCCACACGCATTGCTTTATCTATAGTGATATTTCATTCGAATATTCTCGAATTGCGGCTATCTAGTTTTTGAAGTGCATTTAGGTGAATATATAAACAGGTAGTAGAGCTCGTCCATGCTCTGGGCTTTCCTAATCACAGCGGTAGCCCTAATCGCGGCCATGTTGAGGACGAGGGATAACATACTGGCGGCTATCTCCCTCACTTTTCTCGGCGTAGTGGTGGCCGGGGCTATCTGGGCCCTCTACCCAACGCTGTCGGTTGCGTTTATACTTGTGGCCTTGGTGTATGTAGTGGCCGCCCTCACCCTGGTCATCGTGGCGGTGGCCTCCATAACGGAGAGGGGGGCTTCCGCCGAGCTTAGACCAGCCGCGCTGGCCGCCCTTGCCGCGTTGCCCATGGCCCTCCTGCCGGGCGCCCAGCCGCAGACGCCCAACGCCGTCCTCGACGTGTGGATCATACCTATCTCCGCCGCGTTGCTCCTCTACGCCTTCATAATAGCGGCGAGGTTAACCCATGATTGAGGCGCTTCTTCTAGTCGCCTTGCTGGCGGGGGGCATGGCCATAGTGGCCGCGGCCAGGTCGCTGGTCCGCGTCATAATTGGGGCCGAGGTAGCCACGATGGCCGGCATATGGGGCGCCGCCTTGTCGGGAGACCTATCGCTGGTAGCCGCCGCCACAGTCGCCGGGGTAGCCGAGACCGTCCTCATGGTAGCCACGCTGTTTAGAGCGGCGAGGGAGGGCTATGTATAGCGAGGTGTTTATACTGGCCACCGCGCTGTCCGCCGCCCTGGCGCTGGCGGCGCTTAGGCTTGGCTACCCGGCCGCCCTCGCCTCCATAGCCTCCATGTTGCTGTTCCTAGCCCCCGGCTCCGCCGTCTTGGTGACCCTCCCCTACGTGGGGGAGGTGGCCGTGGCCATGGACGGGCACAAGCTACCCTTTGTGGCGGCCTCGGTTCTGTTGGGCCTAATAGTCACCTTCTACGCGCCTCGGTATCTAAAACATCTAGGCGCCCCCAACTGGTACTACGGCGTCCACGCCCTCTACGTCCTCTCCTTCGTCTACATCGTGTTGTTTGAAAACCTCTTCTTCGTCTTCCTGGCGCTGGAGCTCAGCATTGTGACGAGCTTCCTCCTCATATGGTACTTCGGGTACGGCAATAGAAGGTTCGTGGGGCTTCTCTACTTCGTCTGGGCCCAGATTGGGTCGATACTCTTCTTAATAGGGGTCGCCCTCACCGGCAGGTTTACCGCCAGCGGCTTCGAGACGGCTCGCCTAGCTTTCGACTTAGCCACCTTCCTCGTGTTGCTAGGCCTTCTGGTGAAGATGGGCACGGCGGGGGTCCACTTCTGGCTACCCTATGCACACGCCGAGGCGCCTACTCCCCTCAGCGCGCTCTTGTCGCCTATACACGTGGGCCTCATGTCCTACTGGATATGGCGTCTCAAAACCGGCGCAGGTTGGCCGCTGGAGGCCCTGTTTCTATACGGGCTGGCCACCGCCGTCTACGGCTCCCTGCTTGTGTTTAGGGAGACAGACTTCAAACGCGCACTGGCGGACTCGACAGTTGCCAACATGGGTCTTCTGTTGGCGGCGGCCTCCATCCCGAGGGACTTCAGCTATACAGCTACCGCGCTCCTCTTCGTGGGCCACGCCTTCGCCAAGGCGGCTCTCTTCATGTTGGCAGGCATCTACATCGTCTCGTTGCACACAAGGGAGATAGGCGCCGCTAGGTGGGACCGACACCTCCTGGCCGTCGGGATTCTCGGCTTCGTGGCGCTGGCCGGCCTCTTCGGCATAAACCTCCTGGGCAAGGCATACGTCGCCGCGGGAGTGCCCGCCACCTTGTCGGCGGCAGCGCTGGCCGTCTTCGCGCTTCTCTCCACCGCGGTCTACAGCTTCTACTTGCTTAACCAGCTGTACAGAGCCGGCGAGGCGCAGGTGGAGTACCCGCCCGACATGTACGCCGCCGCTCTGGCGGCGGCCGCCACGCCCTACGTTCTGCTGGCGGCTTTGCCCCTATGGCTACGCTAGAGCTACTCCTGGCGCTTGCCTACGCCGCAGCGCTGGCCGACCTCCTAGCCGCTAGAGGCTACGCCGCGGTGGCCGCAAGCGCCGCCTTTCTCCTAGGCGTACTCCTCGGCGTTGCCCCCTCCACTCCATATCTAACGGCGAAGTACTGGGAGCTTGCTGCCTTCGTTGCCGGCATCTACCTGACCATCGTCGTCTACTCCCACTTCTACATGAGGGGCTTCGAGAGGCCGGGCTGGTTCTGGGGGTGGATGGGTGTGTTCTTCGCCTCCATGGAGCTGTTTCTCCTCGCCGACCACTGGGCCCTCCTGGTGGTGGGGTGGGCTGGGCTGGACCTAGCCAGCTGGGGCCTCATCTTGACGTATAGAGACGGCTACGAGATGGGCTACGTGGGCGATGGGGAATACGCCGCCGGGATGAGGTGGCTGTGGCCTCCCTCCGCGTCGGCCCTGCGCGCCATTTTGACCGTGGAGGTGGGCACCGCCGCCCTCCTCATCGGGCTGGCCGCCGCGGCGGCTCAATACGGCGATTTCATGAGCAAGTGGGGGCCTCTGGGGGACGTGGCCGCGGCACTTATACTGCTCGCCGCCTTTGTAAAAGCCGCCCAGCTGCCCTTCACCGACTGGCTTATGACGGCCATGTCGGCCCCAACGCCAGTAAGCGCACTGTTGCACAGCTCCACCATGGTGAAGGCGGGGCCTATCCTCCTCCTCAAGCTCGGCGACGTCATGCCCCACTGGGCTGCTGGGGTTGCCCTCGCTGTGGGGGCCGCAACCGCCTTCGTCTCCGGCTTAATCGCGCTGGGCCAGAGGGAGCCTAAGCTCATGCTCGCCGCGTCGACCGCCTCGTACCTCGGCATGATCACGGCACTGGCTCTTGAGAAGCCCCACGAGGCGCTTCTCCTCATATACGCCCACGGCTTCGCCAAGGCGACCTTGTTCATGGCCGTGGGCCACGCCATCCACGCCAGCCACAGCCGCTTTCCCGAGGAGTACCCCCTGGCCGCCAAAGCCGCCGTGGCGTTGTCCATGCTTACGCTCCTCGGCATAACGCCCCTGGGCGCGCTGGCTAAAAACGACGCGCCGCTGTGGACCCTCGCGGTTTCGGCGCTAACCGCGGGCTACCTCGGGAAGCTACTGAGGAAGCCGGCGGCGGCCGAGTGGGAGCCCATGTGGGTGCCCTACCTCGCGCTCGTCGTTGCGCCCAACTTCCTACTCTTCGCGTTGCCCAAGCCGGTTCTGTTCCTCTCCCTGGCCGGCCTAGCGCTGGCGTTCGCTGGCGAGCCCGCCTTCCTCAAGAGGAGGCTCTATCTGCCCGTTCTGTTCGACCGCGTGGGGCCCGCGCTGTATAGGGCGCTCTGGAGGGCGCTGGCGGGCTTCGACGGTTTCGTCGACAGAGCGCTGAGAGCCGCTGCCCCCGGTTGGCGTCTCTTGGTAGACGTGGTGACGGTGGTCGATTGGTTGGTCGACACCGCGCTACACGGGGGCCTTGTGGACGCCGTGCGCAGAGCCTCCGTGAGAGTGTCTGGGCTGAGGCTGGACTACTACCTCTACGTCGTCGGCATAGCAGTTGCCTTCTTCTTGGCTGTGGCGCTATGGCGGGCATAGAGCTCATCCTGCCGGTGTATTTCGCCGCGAGGGTGGCGGCGGGCTTCGGCAGGTGGGGCGCCGCCGTCGACGTGGCCTACGTCGCGTTGCTGGCCTTCCTCATGTGGCAGATCTCCCCCCTGTACCTCCTCTCCCTCCCCTTCTACCTGGCGGCGGCCGCTGTGGGAGGCGGCGTGTTTAGGGACTACGCCGGCTTCGCCTCGGCGCTCTCCCTCACGGGGGTCTACCTGATGTTTCTCCCTGCGGCATATCTAAAGGGCTTGGGGTTCGTGCTTGCCGTGTTGGCGCCTGCGGCGCTTGCGGCGACGGCTAGAGATAGGGGGAGCCTCGAGGGGTTCTTCAGATACATGGTGGTGTCGGTGTTCGCCTCCTCTTTCCTATTCATCGGCCTGGGACAGAGGGGGGCGCCCGTCGGCGAGGCGTACATCCTCCTGGCGATTGCGCTGGAGCTGGGGGTGGCGCCGATGTTCCTCTGGGTGCCGGACGTATACGGGAGGACAAACGCGGTGGGGCTCGCCATTTTGGCCAGCCTGCCCAAGCTGTCTGCGGCCTTCGCCCTGTTGGCGTTTATGCCGAAGGCGCCCGCCCTCCTCGCGCATGTACTCGGCGCTCTGTCTATGGCTACGGGGAACTTGGGCGCATTGACCAGTGCCGATGCGAGGAGGATACTTGCCTACTCGACGGTGGCCCACTCGGGCTTCGCCCTCTTTATATACCCGGCGTCACCCGAGGTGGCCTTAGCGCTAGTCCTCGCCGACTCCTTCGGGAAGATGGGCCTCTTCTACGCCCTCGGCTCAGGCGGCCCGCGCTGGGCGGCGAGGGTCCTGGCGCTACACCAGATCGGCCTCCCGCCGTTGTTCGGATTCTGGCCTAAGGCCTTGCTGGTTCTGCTAACTGCGGAGAGGGTGGGGCCGCTGTTTGCCCTATATGTCTTGGTCAACGTCGTTGCCGTCGCCCCCTACTACTTCAGGCTGATGGAGTCAATCCCGGAGGGCCGTAGCGCGTTTCCAGCCGCCGTCGGCGTCGCCGTGGCGGCCCTAGGCGCGGCGGCTCCGCTCTGGCTTATCTATAATGTTAGTTCGTTATTGTAACATAGATTTTCTACTAGGTTAACCATAGAGGTAGTTGGAAACAGAACTAAATATTTATTAGGACCGCACGGAGGGTTATACATGCGGGTTGAGACGATCTGGCTTGGCCGCGGGGGCCAGGGCATCGTCACGGCCACCTACATAGTCGCCAACGCCGCCGTGATAGACGGCTTCTACGCCATTGCCAACCCTGAGTTCGGCGCGGAGAGGAGAGGCGCGCCCGTCAAGGCCTTCCTCACGATAGATAAAAACCCCATCGAGGATCAGGAGCCGATTAAGACTCCCGACGTCGCCATCATATTCGACGACAAGCTCATCGACCCCATGAGGTTCGCCATTGACGCCGTGAAGCCCGGCGGCTACGTCATCGTAAACAGCGCTAAGCAGCCCGAGGAGGTGCGGAAGCTGGTGGGGAGAAACGACGTCTACGTGGTGGTGCTAGACGCTGTCGGCATCGCCATGAAACACGTGGGTCTCCCCGTGCCCAACGGCCCGCTGGCTGGCGCCTTTTCCAAGGTGATGGGCTTCCCCAGGCTTGAGTCGATAAAAACCGCGTTTGAGAACCAGCTGGGCAAGGCCGTTGAGGAGAACTTCGCCGCCACGAAGGAGGCCTACGAGGTGGCCGTTGTCCTCAAGCCCGAGAAGGTGGACGCCTCCGCGAAGCCGAAAGGGGTAATATCCACCACGTCGGCCTTCCTAACCGGGCCCTACGAGCTTGTGGGCTGGCAACAGGTGAATAAAGGCGGCGCCGTCGGCCCCGGCAGTAGCTTGCCGTATCTCACAGGCGGCTGGAGGATAGAGAAGCCCATTATAGACCACTCCAAGTGTATAATGTGTAGGAAGTGCTGGCTGTATTGTCCAGACGACGCCATAATAGAGGCTTGGAGGGAGGCGCCGGGGCCTAGAGGCCGCGTCTTTAGGACCAAGGCCATCGACTTCGACTACCAGTACTGCAAGGGGTGTGGTGTCTGCGCAGAGGTCTGCCCAACAGGGGCAATACAGATGGTGAGGGAGATATGACGGCCCAAGCCCTAGTCCCGAGAGAGAAGAAGATAGCCCAGAAGAGGATAGCGCTGACGGGCAACCACGCCGTTGCCCTAGCCGTCAAGATGTGTAGACCCGAGGTCATCGCGGCCTACCCAATCACTCCGCAGACCCCAGTGGTGGAGAAGTTGGCCGAGTATGTAAACAACGGCGAGCTAGACGCCGAATATATACCAGTGGAGAGCGAACACAGCGCGATGTCTGCCTCCATAGGCGCCTCCGCCATGGGCGCCCGTACCTTCACAGAGACCTCCTCCCAAGGCCTAATGCATATGTACGAAAACCTCCCCATCGCCGTAGGTTTAAGATTACCGATAGTCATGGGGGTAGCGGCGAGGACGATATCTGCGCCTATTAATGTATGGGGCGACTACAGCGATGTGATGACCATGAGAGAGTTAGGCTGGATCATATATATAGTCCAAAATGCCCAAGAGGCCTTTGATACGATTATACAGGCATACCGCGTTGCAGAAGACCAGAGGGTCCACCTACCCGCCGTGGTGGCCTACGACGGCTTCTGGACCAGCCACGTCCTCCAGCCGCTCGACGTGCCGGAGGACGAGGAGGACGTCATGAGGTTTGCCCCCATCACCAGATCTTGGGTTAAGCTAGACGTGGACAACCCGCTCCAGCTAGGCGCCGTGGGAACGCCGGAGTGGTACTGGGAAGTGAGGTGGCAGGCCGCAGAGGCGCTGAGGGAGTCTCTCAAGGTTGTAGAGGAGGTGGATAGAGAGTTTGGCAAGTGGTTCGGCAGGAGCTACGGCCTCTTCCATACATACAGGCTGGAGGACGCCGAACTCGCCATAGTGACCTACGGCTCCATATACGGCTTGGTGAAGAAGGTAGTAGATAGGCTTAGGGAGGAGGGCGTCAAGGCCGGCGCCTTGAGACTACGCGTCATTAGGCCCTGGCCCGGCCACCAGTTACGTAAGGCCCTTGACAGAGTAGATAAGGTCTTCGTAATAGATAGGGCGATCAACCACGGCGGACCTCTTATAGGGCCAATGGCAACTGAGGTTGCAGCTACTCTGCAGAGGCCTGTCTACAACGCGTTGGCGACTATCGGCATGAGGGCAATAGACAGCGACATGATATATGAGGCGGCTCTGAAGGTGGCCAAGGGGCTGTGGGCCCCCAACCAGACCTACACAATCGGCTTGAGGGGCGGCTATGAGTAGCGGAGGCCGCTTCGCCAAGATCCCCGTCTACATCCGAAAGAACTACATGGTGAAAACTGCGGTAAAGGCTGCTGAGGAGTACGAGGGCCAGTACGAATATGCAACCTTTGAGCTTCCAAATGAGGAGCTCTTCCTGCCAGGGCATGGGCTTTGTGCCGGCTGTACTATCGGAGTAATTGCAAGACACATGCTGAAGGTCTTCGGCCCAGACACCGTCGTTGTAAACGCCACGGGCTGCGCCGAGGTCTCTACGGTGGTCTACCCGCGCACCAACTGGGCTGTGCCGTGGATCCACGTCGCTTTTGGAAACGGCGGATCGGTTGCCTCTGGCATAGAGGCCGCGATCAAGGCGTTGAAGAGGCGTGGCGTTATCGACCCCAGTAGGAAGATAAACGTGGTTGTCTTCGCCGGCGACGGAGGAACTGCAGACATCGGCTTCCAAGCCCTCAGCGGAATGTTGGAGCGGGGCCACAGGGTGATCTACGTCATGTACGACAACGAGGGCTACATGAACACCGGCATACAGCGGAGCGGGACGACGCCATTCGGCGCCTCAGCCACCACATCGCCCGCGGGCAAGGTGGTGCCAGGCAACACGAGGCATAAGAAGCCCATGGCGGCTATCGCGGCCGCCCACGGAATTCCCTACGTCGCCACGGCGAATCCCGCCTACGTGCACGACATGGTGTACAAGTTCAAGAAGGCTATAGAGGTGGACGGCCCCTCCTTCATACACGTGCTACAGTCCTGTACCCCAGGCTGGCGCTTCGAGCCCAAGTACGCCATCAGGGTGCTGGAGCTGGCCACAGAGACGGGCTACTGGGTGAACTACGAAATCGAAAACGGCGAGTTCAGAGTCACACTGCCGGTGCCCAGGAGGAAGCACGTCAAATGCTTCCTGCAGCTCCAGGGCAGGTTCAGACACCTTAAGCCAGACGAGATAGAGTACATACAGAAGGTGATTGACCGCGACGTGGAGGAGATCAACCGGATCATGGGAAGGGAGGTCATAGGCCCCGTCGACCCATCTCTTCCCTGCCTCACCGAGCGGAAATGATTGCCCACCTAAAGATGTTTGGGGTTGCGCTGAAGTACGTCTTCCAACGCCCCATCACGGTTAGGTGGCCGGAGGAGAGGAGAGACTACGGCGACAGGATGAGAGGCTTCATAGTGAACGACCGGGGAAAGTGCATAAGTTGCCAGCTGTGCGAAGCGGTCTGCCCCGCCAAGGCCATAAAGTTCCACCTTGAGGCAGATGGGAGGAGGTACCCCGGCATCGACTGGGGCCGTTGCATCCTCTGCGGCTACTGCGTCGACGCATGTCCAACAGGATCCCTCAAGTACGTGAACAACACGGAGATAGTCTGGACCGATCTGAACGTATACCGTAAACCTGCCGAGATGGACCCCGACGACGTTGCCCCTCTTGCCGGCACAAAGTCACTTATATAAAATTAAGTTTTCTGTAGACGTAGAAAGGGTATACGCCTATATCAAGAATACAAAGATTTTAACCACTCCCGATCTAGGCACATGTCCATCCCGATGGACATACTGGCGGCAGTGGTGTTTCCAGGGGTACTAGGCGTCTTCGGCTTTTTAGTGGTGGCCATCTGGCTGGAGAGAAAGCTAGTAGCGAGGATCCAGTGGCGCTACGGGCCTCTCTATGTGTCCAAGAGCGTTGGGGGCTTCCTCCAGCCGATCGCCGATCTGGTTAAGCTCGTCTTCTCGGAGCTGGTTCTGCCGGCCCACACCAACAGGCTTCTCTTCGCCGCGACCCCGATTTTCCTCTTCTTTGCGGAGGCCGTGCCCCTTATCTTCATAGCGCCGGCGCCCGGCCTCGTCATCGCCTATCAGCCGTATGGCTTAGCCATCGCCCTCGTCCTAGTCTTGCTGGTGGCAGTGCTGGTGGTGACTATGGCTTGGACGGAGGCCGACAAGTTCACCTACATCGGCGCGGTGAGGGAGATCTTGTTGACCGCGGCCTATGAGGTGCCTCTCCTCTTGGCCGCCCTGGCCATGTTTATCCTCTACAAGTCGGCTGACCCATACGGCGTAGTGGAGGCGCAGAGCGGCCTCTGGGGCGTCCTCCTGAACCCGCTGGCCTTCGCGGTATATCTAGTGGCCCTTCTAATGTCCACCACGAGGCTCCCCTTTGAGATACCGGAGGCCGAGCCCGAGGTTGTCCTCGGGCCCTATACGGAGTACGGCTCCACCCTCTTCATCTACGCCTTCGGCGCAAACTACGTCAAGCTCTACACCCTGTCTCTACTAGGCGCCGTCTTGTTCCTTGGCGGCTGGGCACCCGCCGCCGGCCTCCTAGGCGCCGCCGTGACCGCCACGAAGATGGCGGTCTTTGTCTTACCCGCCCTACTGGTTAGAGCCGTCTACCCCCGCTACAGGATAGACCAAGCGCTTAGGCTGGGCTGGGGCAAGCTACTGGCCCTCTCGGCGGCGGCCGTGGCTTGGTCAATCGCCGTGGATCTGCTATGGTAGCGGTCGTTGTCTTCGTAGCGCTCTTCCTCGCGCTCCTACTTGCTCTGGTGTTGATCAGCTACCTCCTGGCGCCCCGTAAGCCCTCAGACGTTAAACACAGGCGGTTCGAGGCAGGCGGGCCGCCTTACGGCACAGTGCAGAGGAGGCTGGTGATGCAGTACATCGGGTACATATACCTAGTGACCGTGGTCGAAGCGGCGCTGGGCCTCGCCATAGTGGCCGTTTTAACGAACAACTACCCCCTCCCCCTGGCGCTGTCTATAGCCCTCCTCATGGCCGCGGTCGCCGCGGTTGTTGCCCGTTATTACAAGACGCTGGCAGACGCCAGAAGGTGGGGCGGAGGCGCCCGTTAGACAGTTGGCGAGCGCTCTCCTCGAATTTGGCGAATTTTTAATTATATAAAATTTCAGAAATTCTTATATAAAGAAAAAGAGTGTGGGATAATGAAGGGTGCAATCTCCCAGGCCGTTTCTAGAGTAGCTAGGTGGGGCACTAAGTGGAGCCTTTGGCCGCCGCATCTGGTCACGGCGTGTTGCGGCGTCGAATTTGCACACGCGTTCGGCTCGGCCTACGACGCGGAGAGGTTCGGCATGTTGCCCATGGGTAGCCTCAGGCAGAGCAACATCCTCATCCTTGAGGGCACCATAACGCTTAAGATGGCAAAGTTTGTAAAATACATATACGACCAAATGCCCGAGCCTAAGTACGTCATAGCCATGGGGGCCTGCGCCATCAAGGGAGGGGTCTTCTACGGTAGCTACCACATGGTGCCCGCCTCCAAGGTGGTCCCAGTCCACGCCTACATATCAGGTTGCCCGCCTACCCCCGAGGCGGTTCTAAAAGCCGTTGAGAAGGTCCAGGAGCGGATCAGCCATGCAGAGAGCTGAGTGGCCCTTCAACCTGCAGTTCGGCAACACCTTCTACGTACAGAACGAGGAGGAGCTGAGGGGAGGCGAGAGGGGGCTGGTGGTGGTGGTCGGCCCGCAACACCCCGGCTCGGGCCACATGAGGCTGTTCGTGGTGCTAGACGGCGACATCATAAAGGAGGTGGTGCCGGACCCCGGCTTCGTCCATAGGGGCGTTGAGAAGCTGGCTGAGAACAGGCCCTACTGGACCCTCATCCCCCTGGTGGAGAAGGCCTCGATTATGGACAGCATGAACATAACCCTCCCCATCACCCTAGCTCTGGAGAAGGCCCTGGGCCTGGAGCCGCCTCCCAGGGCGAAGTATCTAAGAACTGCGATGGCTGAGCTTTCGCGGATAAGGACGCACCTCTACGACCTAGCTCTGCTGGGGATATTCCTCGGCCACTCCACGGCCTTCATGTGGGGCTTCGCCCTCATGGACCTATACGCGGAGGTCTTCGCCAAGATCACCGGGGCTAGGACGACCGTGGCCTACCCCGTCCCAGGCGGCGTTAGGCGGGACGTGAAGAGGGAGCACATAGAGGCTGTGGAGAAGCTGCTGAGGAAGACCGAGGAGAAGCTCAGGGACTTCAAAACCGTCTTCCTCGACAACCCGGTGACTAAGGCCCGACTGGAGGGAGTCGGCGTTGTGGACGCAAAACGCGCCGCCGAGCTGGGGGTGGTGGGGCCCTTCGCCAGAGCCGCCGGGATAGACCACGACGTTAGAAAGGCCGCCCCCTACGACGCCTATCCGGAGCTGGACTTCGAGGTGGTCACAGAGAAAGCGGGCGACGCCATGGCCAGGGTGTTGGTGAGGTGGAGGGAGATGTACGTCTCTATGGACATCGTGAGACAGGCGCTGAAGAACCTGCCCGAGGGCGACGTGATAGACCAAGCGCTACTCTTTAAAAATCCCGAATACCGGAGAGAGGGCATGGGAGGTGTCTTGGGCGTATACACCTACATGTACCCCGAGCCCGGCGAATACGCCGCGGTCGCCGAGGCGGCTAGAGGCGCCACCTACATACACCTGTGGACAACGGGAACCCAGAGGGTCTACCGGATGAGGTACGTCACCCCGAGCTGGCGCAACCTAAAGGCCATGGCGGAGGCCATGAGAGGCGAGAGACTCGCCGACATGCCCGCCGTGTACATGTCATTCGGCTACTTCCCACCAGAGGCGGATAGGTGAGTATGCAGATCCGCCTCTTCGACCTAGACCAACGCCGGGAGGTCATAGTCGACATAGACGGCAAAGCCCACGTCACAGAGCTGATAAGACGCCTGAAGGAGATGGGCGTCTTGAGACAAAACGAGGCGGCTATGATAGGCGTCCCACTCGACGAGAAGAGGATAGCCTACGTACCAGCCGCAAACGTAGAACAGCTAGTGGCCTACGCCAACCAGAAGAAGACAGTAATCGCCTTCAGACGATACCCGCTCTACGGACTCACCACCACATAACCCCTCAACAGACTTAGCTCCAAACCCAGTCAAACTGGAAGCAACATGGCTACACACGCGCCTACCACATACCATAGATGTAGATAAACGGCGGGAGAAGATTCCCCTGGTTGCTACAGACGTCTGGTGAAAAGCTATCGCGGACTCTATACCTGGTTAAAGCCGCCTGCCTGCAGACGCCAGCCTAGGGTGTACACAATCAACTGGCACTTGCACTACATGGCACATCTCTACAAACCCATGGCGGACTTGTAAATAGCCGTATGAACATCAAAGTCTCCGTGGACAGATAATTCAGCCATGACGCCCAGGTACGACAGAGGCGAGAAAAAGACAGCAGCCCCCTAAAGGGCGGGGTTTTTAGGGTAGTTCTCTTCTTGATGATGAGAAAAATTCTGTATTTCTGGCGCAGGCGGAGGGCTTAAATACGTGTACATGTCTACGGCGGTGGGGGGTGTCTCATGAGGGGCTGTGCCCCGACCGGGCCTGCTCCTGGAGGTGGGCCGCGTGCCCTCCGGCCCCACGACCCCGCGCCCGAGGCGCCGGCAAAGGCGCGGGCGGGGAGAAGTGCCTAGGCGCGAGCGGCAGCGGTAATCAGCAGTGAGCGCCTTGGGGCAAACGGTTTAGCCCATCAGTCCCCAGTCTGGCACTTTGAAGTCTTTGCGTAGTGGGTAGAGGGGTTTGCCTGTCTTTTCGTCTATGCAGCAGTCTGGGTCTAGTAGGAAGCGTTTGCCCATGTGTTGGTTTCCTTCGAACCATATGCCGAACATCTCGTGGCACTCCCTCTCGTCGTAGTCGGCTGAGGGGTATATGTCGGCTATGGAGGCTATCTTGGGGTCGTTGCGCGGGATCTCGGCTCTGACGTGTAGGAGCTGGTTTTTGAGGTCGGGGTTGAGGTATGAGGCGTAGACGTACATCACCAGGAACTTGCCCTCTGCCATGTAGTCCATCGCGCTTAGTGAGAGGACGTGGTCGAAGCCCAGCTCCTTCAGCTTGGCGGCGACTTCTCTAACCTTCCCAGGGGGCACCATGAGGCACAGGTGGCCCTCTGGCGTTACGCCGTGGCTCAGGAGGGCGTCCCCCAGCGCTGTCCTCAGCTTCTCGAGCAGGGGGTGGTCGGCGGGCGGCGGGCACTTGGGTGGGGCTTTGACCGCCATACTACGCCGCCTGGGCCGCCGGCTTCTGTTGTGGTTTTGGCGGAGGCGGTAGATACGGCGTTAGATCTACCTTGGTCGGCTCGATGTACGGCCCCGGCTGGCCTTTTATCTTGTTGTGGAGCATCATGAAGGCCCTTATCACGGCCTCGGGCGTGGGCGGGCAACCTGCTATGTAGACGTCCACTGGCAAGACCGTGTCTACCTGAACCACGTGGTAGGAGTTCCAGAAGAGGCCTCCCCTTACGGCGCATGCGCCCATGGCGAGGACGTACTTCGGCTCGGGCATCTGCTCATACACCATCTTTAAGACGCGGGCCATCTTCCTGGTTATGGTCCCCTCCACCAGTATGACGTTGCTCTGGCGCATGGTGTGGAAGGGCAGAACGCCCCACCTCTCCGCGTCGAAGCCAGGGCCAGATGTGTGAGCCACCTCGACCCCACAACAGGACGTTACCAGGTGGACAGGCCAGAGACTCCACCGGACCCCCCACTTGAACAGCTTCTCCAGCTTAGCCTTCCTCATGAGAAACTCCCTGAGGGCTTGGGACATGTATCCACGGTTGAAATTCCTTTAAATATGTTCTTACTTACTAAAGGGTGGCTGGATGGTTCGGCGCCGATGGGGTGAGGATTAGCCCTACATGAGGACCGCCGGCCTTCCTTTTCCGGCAGGGGGCGCGGAGCCGCCCGCAGATGGGCCGCGGCGGCGCTCGCCGTTGGGGGCCACGCGCTGGCCACTTAGGCCGTCTTCGTCACCGCCGGAGACGTCGTGAACGGCTACCGCCGTTGTCGCCCCACGCCGTGTTCAAACAGGCAAGCCCGTAGCGGCGTCGGCAAGCGGCGCCGTGGAGGCGCTATCTAACCCGCCGGACTCAGCCGCCGCGGGCCGGCGTAATTTTCGAGGCTTTCTACGCGCCGGGCCGCCGCCATATGGGAGGTAAGAACCTACATACGGCCAAGCGATGTGGGGCGCCGAGGGTTTGTAACCTACCAAGCGACATAGGTGATCTTCTGTGATATCTCCCGGCCGAGCGCGTCTAGTCTTCTCCAGTCCTCCTCCGAGAGGGTCCAGCCGGCTGCCCCCGCGTTCTCCTCAGCCTGCTGTGGGGTCTTGGCCCCCGGTATCGGCACCACGGAGGGGTCCCTGGTTAGCCAGTTAAGCGCTATCTGGGCCGGCGTTTTGCCGTAGGCGGCGGCGAGGCGCTTCAGCTCGTCTATCAGGGGCTGGACGAGCCTTAGGTTCTGCGGGAGGAAGAGGGGGTCTGCCCTCCGCACGTCTTCAAAAGTTGGGGGGCTCTCCGCCGAGTACTTCCCAGTTAGGAGGCCCTTGGCCAGGGGGCTCCAGGCTATGAGGGCTATTCCCTCCCTCTTGAGATACGGCAGAAGCTCCTTGTCGGCTTCTCTCTCCACCAGGTTGTACCTGTTCTGGGACGTGGCTATGTCTACCCTGGAGAGGCAACTCCGGGCGTAGTCGAGGAGCTGGACCGGGAAGTTGCTCACCCCTATGTACCTCACAAGGCCCCGGTCCACCAGCTCCTCCAGCGTCTTCATAGTTTCGCATATGGGCGTGTTGTGCCAGCAAGCGGGCCAGTGCACTTGATATAGGTCGATGGCGTCTACGCCGAGTCTCCTCCGCTGGTTCTCCGCCGAGGTCAACACGTCAGCTCTCCGGAGCCAGTCGCCGTGGATCTTCGTGGCTATATACACGTGCCCGCGGAGGCCCAGCTCCTTTAGCGCTCTTCCGAGGTACTCCTCGCTCTTCCCCCTCCCATATACGGCAGCCGTGTCGAAGAAGTTTATCCCGGCCTCGGCCGCCTTTGCCACGACGGCCTTGGCCTGCTCGTAGGTTATGGCGCCCCAGGCGTCGCCGGAGAACTGCCACGCGCCGAGCCCCACCCGCGACACCAACATATCCGTTTTCCCAAGCCTGACCTTGTCCATGCCTCACCGCAACCGCCCATAGAAAAGCTTTATAACCGGCCTCTTTTGTGTACTCGGGCGGCGGTCGTCTAGCTGGACGGGACGGTGGGCGTGCCCACCGCCCCGGAGTAGGATGGCGGCCTTCCACGCGGGGGGCGAGGAGAGCCGTTGATCCCGGGTTCAAATCCCGGCCGCCGCATGTTACTTTAACCTAACGCCGGTCTTCCAGGAGGAGGTCTAGGGATTTCTTCTCCAGGTTGGTCAACGCGTTTAGGAGTGCTCTACACCCTGCCGAGTCGCTTCCGCGGCACTTCCTGTAGCGCGCCAGCGCCTTCTCCGCCAGCTCCCCGCCGACGGTGGGGTCCCTCCTGGCCAGGGCCTTCAACACGGCGACTGTCTCCGTTACGCACTCCACGTCTGGGCCTTGGCTCCTCTCCACTGTGCCGTCTCGCTTGTAGGTGGTGAGGTAGACGGAGCATGTGTCGTGGTCGTAGGACATCTCCACCTTCTCGGCTTGGGCGCCCACTAGCGCTTTTACCCCCGCCGTGAGGGCCTCCTCTATCCCGGCTGCGTATCTGAGGAGCTTTAGGCCGAGTCTTACCGACTTCTTGTCCAGGCGCCCCAGTAGCTTGTAGGCGACTCTCTTGAGGTCCACTATCTCCTCGTAGGTCAGCTGCTTGGGGTCCTTGTCCAGTATCTCGTCCACCCGGTCTAGGTCCTCGGCTGTAAGAGGCCCCGTGGCCGATAGGCTCTTCAGCGCGCCGGCCTCGGCCTGGCTTATGATGCCCTTCGAGACGAGGAGGGAGGTGAGGAACTCGACGAGTACGTAGTCTCTCTCCCTCTTCCTGATGACCTCGGCGTAGAGTGGGATGAGGTATATCTCGAGGGATTTTATGAGGCGGTACATGATCAGACCTAGGGCGGCCACGGCGGCTGAGAGCACCGCCACGAAGAAGAAGACCAGATCCACGGCACATCCACCTGCTGTTTATAAAAATGTTTTATAAACGGTCTTTGGGGGCTTCCATGAGCTGGAATTTGGTGGTGGCCACTGGTTGGCGTCAGGAGAGGCTGTGCATGGAGGAGCTCTATAGGGTGGGCGACATCGTTGGGAGGAGGGTGGAGGAGATATGGTTCACGGGGTTCGACGGACTTCTCACGGCTAAGGTCGAGGGCGACCCAGTTGAGTTTGTAAAACTCCTCATAGAGGTGGTGAGGAGCGGCTACTACATCCCGAGATACATACTGAGGGCCACCCCAATAATGGTCGTGGTGAAGACTGACCTAGACGAGATACAGAGGGCCGTGGGGGAGCTGGCTAAGGCCCACATCGGGCCCGGCGAGAGCTTCAAGATCGAGCTCAAGAAGAGGGGGGTTAAGTTCGACAGAGCCGCCGTCATCGAATACGTCGCTAAGGCGGTGGAGAGGCGGGTGGATCTGACGAAGCCGGACAAGGTGGTTTGGATCGAGATGTTTCCAAGCAGAACCGGCGTCTCGGTGATTAGGGAGGAGGAGAACTTCTCCTTGATGAGGGCTAGGTCGGCGACATGAAGGAGGCGTACATAGAGGTGGGGGGCAGGAGGGTTAGGTATCTTGCAGGCGGCTCGGGGAGGCCCGTAGTTCTTCTACACGGCTGGTCCTTCAACGCGGACACCTGGGCTGAGTGTGGTGTCTTCTCCAGGCTGGCGGAGCGCTATTCCGTATACGCCGTCGATATGCCGTACGGCGTGAGGACAAAAAGCGAGAGGTTCTCCGCGCCTCGTCGGGAGTACGCCAGGTTTCTTAGGTCTGTCCTCGACGCGTTGGGGTTGGCGGATCCGCCTCTGGTTGGGCCAAGCGCCTCGGGGGAGGTGGTGCTGTGGTATATAGCCCAGCGGCTCCCCACCAGAGCCGCTGTGGTAGTGGGGCCCGTCGGTCTGACTGAGGAGCTTCTGTCAGGCGTTGCGGAGGCCGACGTGCCTATTTTGGCCATCTGGGGCGAGAGAGACGAGGTGTCGCGCCCCACCGACGCGCTGAGGGGGCGGAGGGTGAGGAGGCTGATCCTGGAGGGGGCCGGCCACGCGGCCTACTTAGACAAGCCTGGGGAGTTCGCCGACGCCGTCTTGGCCTTCCTGGAGGAGTTCTACCAGCCGCTGGGCTAGCTGAACAGCTTGTCTGGTCTCCCGCGGGTTGTGGGTTCTAACGGCGTGGGCGCCGTGTAACACGGCGGCGACCTCGGCGGCGAGAGACGCCGGAAGAACCTCGTCGGGGCTTTCCACGCCTGCGATCCTCCTCAGGAAGGACTTCCTCGAGACGCCCACGAGGATGGGCCGTCCCAAGGCCCTCAGCCTCTCTAGCTTTGCCACGAGGTAGAGGTCCCACCTCCACCAGGGCCACCGCTCGTCTCCGTGTCTATACTCGCCTCTTACCGTGTGGGGCTCGTCCCTGGGGGGGAGGAGGGGGAACCCTATGCCGGGGTCGACCGCAACCCTCCTGGGGTCGACCCCGCATTTTTCGAAGTGCTCCAGCGACTCCCTCAGCGCGTCTAAAACCCTCGCGACTGGGTCTGCCCCGGGTCTTGCGGCTCTCTCCCTGGCTACCAAGACGGCCGAGGCGCCGTGGTCCGCCACGATTCTGCAGATGTCGGGGTACAGCTTGCCGCCCGTCACGTCGTTTATGATGGAGGCGCCTGCCTTAAGCGCGTAGGCCGCCACCTGAGGCCTGTAGGTGTCTACGCTCACCGGCACCTTCAGGTTCTTCACAAGCTCGGGCAGAACGGCCTTTAGCCTCTCCAGCTCCTTCTCCGGAGGTATCCAGCTGTCGAGGTAGGGGGCCGTGGACATGGCCCCTACGTCGATTATATCGCTGTGTTTCTCCAGCTCTAGAGCTCTTTCCAGGGCGTTCTGGAGGGCCACCGACCCCTTGTAGAAGGACTCGGGGGATATGTTCAAGACGGCCATGATCCTCACAGGTCTGCCGTCGCCTAGTTTAACGCCCCCCAGCTCCCCCTCTATTTTATCCACATCAACTATATATTTCTGCTGTAAATAAAGATTATGCAGAAGATTATTCGCGGAAAGACCTACATATTTGAGGGGGAGTTGCCAGAGGAGGCGGCTACACTACTGGAGAAGTGGGGCAAGCTGGCGAAGAAGGGCGAAATCGCCGTCTACTCTATAGAGAGCGGCGAGATCAGGGTGAGGAAAGTCGCCGAGGGGCCTACCTACTCCGCGAGGAGGATCCACGTACAGCCGACCTGCGGATGCGTGTTGGAGCTGGAGGAGCTGAGGGATTTCGAGCAGATGAGGGTCTCCTACAGGGTCGTCGCCAAGAAGCTCTGCAAGGAGCATCAAGCTTAAGTTTGTACTTCGCCTCCCTCCCGTGGGCAAGATCTACGTCGAGACCTACGGCTGCTGGCTGGCCAAGGCGGACGCGGAGGTGGTTAGGCAGAGGCTGGGCCTTGAGAGGGCGGACAGCCCCGAGGAGGCGGACTTGGTACTGGTCTACACCTGCGCAGTTAGGGAAGACGGCGAGGTGAGGCAGCTCGCGAGGATCAGGGAGTTGGCTGGGCTGGGGAGGAGGATGGTGGTCGCCGGCTGCCTGGCGAGGCTTAGGCCCTACACCGTTAAGTCGGCCGCGCCTGGGGCAGAGCTGCTGTACCCCTCCCAGGTGGAGGGGGGCCGGGAGAGGGAGATGAGGAGGTTGCCGAGGTACGAGGGCGGGGTTGTCTACGTGGCGCCTCTGCAGGTGGGTTGCCTCGGGAACTGCACCTTCTGCGCCACGAAGTACACGAGGGGTGGCGCCGGCTATGTAAGAAGCGCGTCTCCCGACGACGTGGTGGCGCACGTCAGAGAGGCCGTGGCCAGGGGGGCGCGGGAGGTGTATCTAACCGGCCAAGACGTCATAACGTACGGCTTCGACGCGGGGTGGAGGGGCGGCTGGAACCTGCCCGACCTCCTGGAGAGGATTTTGAGGGAGGTCGAGGGGGACTACAGGGTGAGGATCGGGATGTCTGAGCCCTGGGTCTTCGCGAAGTTCGCAGACCAGCTCCTCGACGTGGTGAAGAGAGACGGGAGGGTCTACCGCTACTTCCACCTCCCCGTCCAGTCGGGAAGCGATAGAGTGCTCAGGGCAATGGGGAGGAGGTACACCGTTGGCGAATATAGGGAGTTGGTCCGTAAGATAAGGAGGGAGCTGGGAGACGCCTTCATCGCGACGGACATAATAGTGGGGTTCCCCGGGGAGGCTGAGGAGGAGTTCGTGGAGAGCGTTAAGCTCGTGGAGGAGCTGAAGTTCGACAAGGTGCACGTGGCGAGGTTCAGCCCCAGGCCTTTCACCGAGGCCGCCGTCATGCCTAGGCAGGTTCCAGACGCCGAGAAGAAGAGGAGGAGCAAAATCCTTTCTGAGGTGGCGGCTAGGGTAGCCCTCCTTAGAAACGGGGAGCGTGTGGGGAGGCGGGAGGTGGTTCTCGTGGACGAGGTGGACCACGGCCTGGTGGTGGGGCGGGCAAGCGACTATAGGCAGGTGGTGGTGAAGAGGGGCGCCGGCGATGAGCTGATGGGCCGGTTTGTAGACGTGAGAATCGCCGGGGCTGGCCCCGTCTACCTCTACGGCGAGATTCTAGAGTAGCGCCTGCTCCCAGGGGTACCTCCTGGCGGCCTTCTGGCTCCTCAGCTCCTCCAGCCTCTTGAGGAGGTTCTTCACCTCCTCCTCCGTGTATTTCCTAAACAGCGGCTTTACTTCGCCGAGGGGGGCCCCGGCCTCCGGCGGCTTGTAGGCCTCCTCCCAGCTGGGCTGCCTCACCCCCAGCATCCTCCAGAGCTCCTCTGCGCTTCTCGGCGTGACGGGCGTTAGACCCGCCGCCAGCATCTTAAGCGACCAGTAGGCCCGGTACATGACGGCGTTTGCAGACTCGCGGTCTCTGCGGAGGAGGTCCCAGGGGGCTCTGGCGTTGAGGTACCTGTTGCCCTCCCTGGCTATCTCCACAACGGCGTGTAGCGCGTCTTTAAGCTCTATCGCATCGTAGTGCCTCTCGGCTTTTTTGAAGAGGTCGGTCGCCTTTGCAACGAAGTCCTCGTCCTCCTTCGCCGGCGTGCCCGGGGGCGGCACGGCGCCGCCCATCCTGTTTTTGATAAGGGTCAGCACCCTGTTTACGTAGTTCCCGACGTCGTCGTTCAACACCTTGTTTATGACCTCCAACGCGGCTTGCCAGGTGAAGTTGGTGTCGCGGTTCTCGGGCCTCATGTATACGAGGACGAAGCGCCAGTAGTCCGGAGGCATGAGCTGGAGGGCCTCGTCTATCCATATGCCCCACCTCCTGCTCTTGGAGAACTTGTCCCCCTCGTAGAGGAGGTACTCCGTGGAGGCGGTGGTGGTGGGCAGGGCGTAGCCATCCCCGTTTGCGAGCAGCAGGGCTGGGAGTATTATGACGTGGAAGGGTATGTTGTCCTTCCCCACAAAGAAGACGATCTTCGTGTCTGGGCTCTTCCAGTATCGCCGGAGGCCCTCCTCGCCCTTGAGCTCAGCCACCGCAGAGATGTAGCCGAGCACCGCCTCGAACCACACATAGATGGTTTTCCCCTCGGCGCCTGGGAAAGGCGCCGGTATGCCCCACCTGTTGTCCCTCGTGATCGCCCTCGGCTTGAGGCCCTCCTTCAGCATACCGAGAGACATCTCCTTGGCGTTGGGGGGGAGGTGTGGGTTCTCCTCCACGTACCTCCTGATTCTGTCCTCGAGCCTCCTCAGGTCTAGGTACCAGTGTCTGGTGAGGCGCCACTCCGGCTTGGAGCCGCATATGGCGCACCTCGGCTCAACCAGCTGCTTGGGGTCGAGGAGGCGGCCGCAGTTTTCGCACTGATCCCCCCTGGCTCTCTCGTAGCCGCAGTAGGGGCATCTCCCGATGATGAACCTGTCCGGGAGATATATCCTGTCTCTGGGGCAGTAGGGCACCTCCTCCTCCCTAGTGAAGATGTAGCCGTTGTTGTATATCTTTAGGAAGAAGTCCTGGACGAACTTGATGTGCACATCGGAGTGGGTGTGGGTGTAGAGGTCGAAGGATATGTCCCACCTCTTGAAGAGCTCCGCCACTATGTTATGCATCTTCGCCGCGTAGTCGGCGGGGTCTACCCCCAGCTGGATGGCCTCCACCTCAATCGGCGTGCCGTGCATGTCGCTACCCGAGACGAACACGACGTCGTGGCCGCGGAGGCGGAGGTACCTGGCGTATACGTCGGCCGAGAGGACGGATCCTATCAAGTTGCCCAGGTGGGGCACCGTCTGTACGTAGGGCCAGGCCGACCCGATTACGTACTTCGCCACGTGCGATGCAACGCCCGCCTATAAATCACTTCCGCCTGGCTATTGAGCGGAGCGCCTCCCGGAGGGCGGCTTTAAGCCCGCCGTCTTCATACGCCGCCAGCACCCGCGACCACTTTATCCTGAGGACTAGAAACGTCGCCGCCGCTGTGAGCGCCGCCACCGCCGCCGCCCCCAGTCTCACATCCCCCGTGTAGCTCTCAACGGCCATCAACGCGGCGTCGGCGAAGAGGGCTATGGCCGCCGACAGCACCAGCTTGCCGGCAAACACGGCGAGGAAGAACCGCCTTAGGCTGTAGCCCGCCGCCCCCAGCGGTATGTACAAGACGTCGTCCGCGAGGGGAGATACGGCGAATATGAAAACGGCTAGGTCCAGCCCCCACTTAGATACCCTGTCGAAGAACCTCTTGGCGTACTGGAGCTCCTCGCCCATAACCGCCTTCCCAATGCCGTATCCGTATAAGAAGACGGCTACTTTACCCAACGCCGCGCCGAGGGCGGTGGCCACAACCGCGGCGGCTATGTGGGGAAGATCGCCGTGCGCCGCCACATACGCCACAGTGGCTATGTACCCCGGCAGGGGGATAAACGGGATGAAGTGGGATAGGAGGACCGCTAGGAAAACGCCGAGGAGCCCGTAGTCCACGGCGTCTATCTGCCGAACCTCCGCTGCCTCCTGGAGTACTCCTCCACTATGTAGGCCAAATCCTCCCTCTCCACCTCGGGCCAGAGCTTGTCTAGGAAGATCAGCTCCGAGTAGGCCGCCTGGTAGAGTAGGAAGTTGCTCAGCCTCTTCTCGCCCCCCGTCCTCACGACCACGTCCGGCTCGGGGTTGGGGAGATCCCTGGTGTCTAGGCACTGGAAGAGCGTGTCCTCATTTATATCGGCGATTTTCACCTCGCCGCTTAGCAGCCTTTTTACACACCGCACTATCTCGGCTCTCCCGCCGTAGCCCAGGGCGAAGGTCAGGTTGTATGACGTATAGTTCCTCGTGACGGACTCGAGCTCCTCCATCAGCTTCACGACCCTGCCCGGGAGGGGCGACCTATCCCCTATGAACCTTATCCTAACCCTGTTGTCGTGTATCAGGGGGTCCTCCAGAGTCTTCCTAAACTCCTCCTCGAATATCCTGAAGAGTATCTCAAGCTCCAGCCTGCTCCTCCTGAGGTTCTCGGTGGAGAGGGCGTAGAAGGTGACGTTTCTGATCTCCCTAAGCTCCAGAGTCCAGAGGAGGAAGCTCCGCACCTTCTCCACGCCCCGCTTGTAGGCGTGGTAGAAGTCTAGGCCGGCCTTCTTCGCGTACCTCCTGTTGCCGTCTGGAATTACGGCTATGTGGCTTGGTATTTTAACAGACCCGCTCTCCCACATGTTCATCGCCTCCCCTCTCTATCGTAAGCAGTACAGGCTTGTCGCAGGTGGCCAACAACATGCCCTGGCTCTCCACGCCCATGAGCCTCTTGGGCTCGAGGTTAGCCACCACAACGACGTATTTCCCCACCAGATCCTCCGGCTTATAATATTCCGCTAGGCCCGCCACGATCTGCCTCTTCTCGGCGCCTAGATCCACAACGAGCTTTATAAGCTTCCTGGAGCCCTCCACCCTAGCCGCCTCAAGAACCTTCCCCACCCGGAGATCGACGCGTTTAAAGTCATCTATCGAGACTAGCGACATCACCACGCCGTCTATACATATATTTAAAGGTTTAGCTTGAAATCCCGGTAGGGAGCCCCGACGGTATATACAACCACCTCCGCCAACCTCGGCTCCTGCCCCAGTTGGTACCTGAAGCATATGGCGACTCCCTGAACCAGGTGGACGTAGCCTTTCCTCTCGACGAACCCCTCCTTGATCTCCTCCGCTTGCGGCAGAACGTTGGCGAAGTCTCCCCCCGCCGTGGCGAGATAGACGTCAACCCTCTCAACCTCCTCCCTGGCCACCCTACAGCCTAGGTATAGGGGGGAGTCGGAGTGGGCGTGTCTCACCGGCGCGCCGATCTGCCTAAGTCTCCCAACGACGTAGTTCACCGTCTGGAGCACTTGCTCCTTGGAGGCCAGCGGGATCAGTATAACCGCGGGGGGTACGGCATACATGCCGCCTCATATACCCCTCTTTAATATGCGTTTCGCAACCGCCGCGGCGGCGAAGCCCAGCGCGAGGGGGACGAGGTATACGGCGAATAGAAACGCGGGGATGCCCAGGTAGCTCGGCTCCACGGTGACCGTGATGGGGTTGGACCTACTCGGCATGAGGTAGCTGTTGCCGAGGTACTCCACGTATATGGTGTAGACCCCCGTCTGCTTGAAGCGGAGGCTCACCCGCGTCTCCCTCTCCGCCGTAGTGTCAACGACCTCGGTGGAGTTGTAGGTCCTGTTTATCATGTAGATCCTGACGGGGCCGGCCTCGTGTCCCACAGGGCTTTTGACGTATATCGTCACGGTGAGACCCCCATCCGCCAGGGCTATCCTCCTCGGGGCCGAGAGCTCCACCTCCGTCGGGTTTCTCACCACCCTGTAGAGCTGGGTGGAGCCGCAGGGGTAGTAGCTGTCGTCCCCCGGGAAGTAGACCGTGACGTTGTAGAGACCCGTCCTGTTGAAGACGAGGCGGGGCCCGGCCTCGCTCCCGTTTACATAGATGCGGGCTGGCAGAGGCGACAGCACCCGCACTGCGTAGCTCCTCAAGACATACGCCGTGGCGTTCGGCAGTAGGTCCCCCTCCAGCTGGAAGCGTATGGCGCACTGCGCCCTGTCCACGTAGACGTAGGTGACGTTTTCCGTGCTGGCGTAGTTGGGGTCTAGGCTCTCGAAACGCGCCGCTATCTTGAAAACCCCCCCGCGGGGGGGCGCCCACATCCCTTCGTAGCGGGAGGCGTTTCCGGAGTACACCACGGTCCCGTTTATCACTAGGGAGAGCCTGCCCGGCACGTTGCCGGGCTCGAGGGCTACCCTTATGGGGAGGGCATCGCCGTAGGTCCCCCTCTTCGGCACGTCGAGGATCAGCTTCACATATGCGCTACCTACGAACACGTTGAAGGTGGCCCTCGCGGAAAGCATACCTGGGGACTCCGCCACAGTCACAGTGCCGAGGTAGGTCCCGGCGGGCAACCTATCGATCTTCAACACGCCGAGCCCCCCGACCACCTTAACCGTGTAGTTGAAGACGTAGGTCCTACTGACCAGCTCCACCTTAGCCACGGCGTTTACCGGCCTCCCAAACAGCCGCACATATATGGGGATCTCAAGCGGCTGGCCGTAGACTATGGAGAAGATCTTCTCCACAGCCACCTCCGGCGCGGAGGGGGTAACGTATACCAAAGCCGAGGCGCGCGCAGTCCGGAAGTTGCCGCTCGCCGGCGTAAAGACGGCGGTTATGTTGTGCAAGCCCGGCCCCGTCTCCAGAGTGTCGACGAGGGCTTGGGCAGGCCTCCCGTCTACGTATATGGCCACGCGGCCGCGGGGCTCCACCAGGGAAATAGCCCTCGCGTCCACCAACAGCACCTTGCCATATTCGGCGACGTAGGGGTTCGCCGCGGTGCCGTTGATCCTCAGCTCAAGGCGGACGGGCGCGGGGCTCACCCGGAAGACCGCGCGCGCCGACGCCGACGTGATGTTTCTATCGCCGGCGACCTGCGCCTCCAGGATGTAGAGACCGGCGTCGATCAGCGGGATGTAGAGGAACCCCGGCGACTGCGCCACGGCAAACCTAGTCCCGTTTAAAGCCAGCTGGACGGCCGTCCTGTAGGGCCTGCCGCCCACCAACACGGCGGTTGTGATGTTGACGGGCTCGCCGTAGGTGTACTCTCCTCTATAGCCCAGCCTCAGCTGGGGCACCGCCTTGGCCACCGTCACGTTGTAGAACGCCGCCAGGCCTCCGATCCTCAGGACAAGGCTGTAATTGCCAGCGCCGAGCATCCACGTGTCCACGGCCACCTTGCCCGACGCCGGCAACGTCAGCCCCCCCAACGAGATGGATCCTCCTCTGGGGGGCGGGGCGAAGCTTATCTTCATGACGCCGCCGAAGACGTTGTCAACGATGGTCACGTTGGGCACCACTGCGATTCTAACCCTTTGGTAGAACACCCCATCTGTAGCCGTTACGACGTACACGCCGGAGTACGGCGGGATGTAGCTAGCCGCCGGCGCCCTTGTGCCGTTGGCGTAGAGCTTGACCTCCCCGCAGCTGCCCTCCGCGGTTACGTTGACGGAGATCCTCCACGTCATGTTTAAAGCGCTTATCTCGATCCTACACCTGTCTAGGATGGGGAGCCTCACCGTCTCGTTGTCCACCACCAGGGCGACGTAGCCAGAGGGCTTCAGCGGCTTTAGGCCTAGGTATATAGCGCCTCCAGCCGTGGCGTTGAAGTCGACCACGGCGCCCTCAGCCACATAGACCTGCTTCGCGCCGCGGATGGTGAGGTTGGTGTAGGTGTAGGCGTTGACGTACTTGGGCTCTATGGTGGGGCCGAAGAGGAAGGCCCAAGCCAAGGCCGCGAGGAGGGGGAGGACGAGGAGGCGCACGTGGACAGCCGGCCCCCCGTATAAAAAGGTTCCTGGGGTAAAGTTATTAAGTCTTGTGTGTAGTTCCGCCGTGGTTAAGCTGATGACTATAGACGTGTGGGGCACCCTGGTGCCTGTGGAGCCCGCGGTTAAGGCGGTGGTGGACGCCATACACAGAAGTCTGGGGGGGCGGGTGCCGTATCAGACGCTACACGCCCTCGTCAACGAGGAGAGGAGGAAGATGAAGTTAAACAGGAGGGAGAGGCAGGAGGTGGTGCCCCCCATCTACACCCTGCTCAACATCCAGCGCCAGCTGAGGTCTAGGGGCATAAACGCCTCTTTTGACGTATACCAGGTGCAAGACGCCATAGACGAGGCGGTCTCCCGCCTGGAGGTTCAGCCCTATGAAGACGCGGTTGAGGCGGTGAAGCACGCAAGGGCGGAGGGCTACAGGGTGGGAATAATATCCAACGTCTTGCTCTGGCGCTCACGGGCCACGAGGGGCCTTCTGGCGAACCTAGGGATATCGCAACTCGTCGACCTCCAGCTGTACGCAGACGACGTCGGCTACGTGAAGCCGGCGGTTCAGATTTTCGAAGCGGCTAGGGCTCTGCTCGTCGGCGACGTGGTGCCAGACGTCTACCTCCACATCGGGGACGACTTCTACGAGGACTTCCTAGGCGCGTTGATGGCGGGCTACGGCGCAGTGTTGATAGACAGGTGGGGGCAGTACACAAAACGCGACGTGACGGAGTCCGTCACCTGTAGAGCCTACATCGTCAAAAGCCTAAAGACGCTACCCCTCGTGCTCCACGAGGCGGAGAGCTGCGTCCCTAGGTCTCAATAGCGCCGGCTAGGTACCTTGCGTACTCTATAATCGCTTTGACGGCCGGCGACTCCGAAAGCCTCAGCTTCAGCACCTCCACCTCCAGCGCCTGCCTCGCCGCCTGGAGCAACTTGTCGAAGGGAACCAGGTGGGGCCGCTCCCCCAGCGCCTTCTCCACCACGGCATCCCAGGGGGCTGAGTGCACCGTGCTTACTGGGTACTCCGGTATGTACATGTTCAAAATGGGCTTGAGCCTCCTCCCCCCGACGACCCCCAGGTAGCTCTTTGTCGTCTCTATGGCTGAGACATCCGGCGTCACCACCGGCACGACGTAGTCCACGAGGCCGGCCACCGGCGTGTTGGCCGAGAGCGGCGGCGTGTCTATAAACAGGGCCCGGGGCCTCAGCCTCGTCTCCACGGCGTTTAACACCTGCTCCAGCTGCCGCCTTGCGACGGGCGTGTCTTGGCCCAGGTACGCGAACACCACCTGGAAGGCCCCCTTCTCCGTGTTCCACCTCCTCATGTAGAAGCCCCTGAGCGGGTCCCCGAGCCTCCCCGCGAAGAAGTCCGACAGGGAGGGCCTCCCCCACGTGGCCAGGGGGTCCCCCATCAGGACAAGCGCCGCCGTGCCCACGTTTGGCGTAAGGTCGAGGAAGACCACGGGGTATGCGGCCGCGTCGCGCCAGAGGTAGGCCAGCAACACGGCGGTGTTCAACGCGACGGTGGTCTTCCCGGTGCCCCCCTTCGTCCCCGAGAGGAAGAGGATCCTCTTCATATCTCCGGCGCAGAGACCGGCCTCCTCTTTATCTCGTCGGGTGTGGGCTCCCTCTTGGCCTCAGCCGGGGGCCTCTCCTCGGCCCTCTTCCTCTGGGCCGTGGGGAGGAGGAGGGCCACGCTGGCTATGTACACCACGGCGGCTGCGATAGGCCACTGACACAGCACTGCGAGTATGAAGGCGGCGGCGTTTAGCGACAGGCCTATGGCGTACCTCACGGTGGGAAGGGGCTCGCCCTCTTATATCTGTTTCACTTAACAACCTTGGTGTAGTTGAAAACAGCGTTTTCAATGACGTCGCATATCCCCTCCACGTCCCCCGCCTTGGCCTTCGCCCAGAGGGGGGTGTCCCTCCTCAGTATGTACTTCTTCCCGATCTTCTCCAGGTAGCCAGCCGCCAGAAGGGCTTCGCACATGTTGGCGACTTTAAACACCACCGACTTCGTCGGCCTCATCTTGGCCTCAGCCCACCGCGACACGTCGCCGACTACGAAGCTGACTACGTTGCCCTTGGCCCCCGCCACAATCTCCACGAGAAACCTAGCCAACACCTCACACATCTTCACATCTAACTCCCCCGTGTCGTATATAAATACCTTCAGCCGCCTAGACGTGCGCGTGTTGGCCATAGGCACCACCGGCTTAAACATGAGGGAGCTGGCGGCGTCGCTGGAGAGGGTACACGGTGAGAGAGGCAGGGGGAGGCTCGGCGTCTACTTCGTGGAGGAGGAGCTGAAAAGGGAGGTGGACTGGGTGAGCTTCCTAGACAGCGACGACTACCACTGGCAGGAGCGCGTGTGGAGGGAGGCAGTGGCGCGCGCCGTCGCCAGAGTCGAGGAGGAGGCGCCGGACCACGCCATACTGTTCATGAACCTGCCCTACTTCCGCAAGAGCAGGTTCTTCCCCGCGGTAGACATCGCGGTGGTGAAGGCGTATAGGCCCGACCTCGTAGTCACGCTGATGGAGGAGGCCCACGTGGTGTGGCGCAGGATCCAGCTCCGGGAGGGCCGGGAGAAGACCGGGGCGGCACTCCGTCTGAAGGACGTCTTCGCCTGGCGGACAGTCTCCATCCTCCTCGGCGACACCATAGCGAGGGCCATCGGCGTCCACAACATCGTCACCGCGGTGAAGCACCCCGCCAAGACCATCTACGCCATGGCTGTGGAGGGCGCCAGGCCACGCTTCTACCTGTCCTTCCCCATATCCCTAGTGAGGGGCGACCCGGAGGCGAGGAGGGAGATAGACGGCTTCAGGCTGGAGATGCACAGGAGGTACCACGCCTTCGACCCATTGACCATGGACGAGCGGGTTCTCAAGTCGGCGAAGAGGAGGGGGGACGTCGCCGTGTTGGAGGGGCCTGAGCGGTGGCTTTTACCCCAGGGGCTGGAGCCGGCCGTCGGCGACGAGCCAGAGCTTTACCCCATGGAGATCCCCGCGGACCAGGTGGAGGAGGTGGAGGCGGACATAGACAACCTCATAAGGTTTAGAGACTTCAGGTTCATACTGCAGTCGGATGCCGTGGCCGTCTACCGGCCCTTCATGAGGAGGACGCTCCACAGGGGGGTCTTCAGCGAGATAATGTACGCCGTAAACACCGCACACAAGAGGGTCTTCATCTACCTCCCGCCGGAGGATAGAGCCACCGGGATGGACTCGCCCTTCGACCCTAGCTCGGTGGAGGAAACCCCCGGGAGGTTCTACGAGGCTATTGAGAAGTTCGCCTCCCGCTTCTCAGTTGGCCGATAAACTCCTCTATCTTCTCCCGCCCGCTGATTTCCACGAACCCGCGCCTCTCGTCGACTACATACAAGACGTCTTCCTCCGCGAAGGGGAGGTAGAGGATCTTCACGTCGCGGGGCCACGCCCCCCGCGGATCCCTAGTCACGAGATAGGCCTTCACGCCTAGTGGTTCAACCCCAAGCTATATTTCCAACGCGTAAAAACCCATCTGCGCCCCACAGTGGAACTTTCAGCGTCGTCTAGCCTCTTCACCCCTCAAGCCGACCGAACCTCAACACCGTCTTTAAGCGGAGACAGATATTTAAGTGAGCGTCCCCAAGGCCTACATGGACTACAGGCTGATCCTCGGCATAGCCATAGGCGTAGCCCTCGGCGTTTTGGCTATGGCGTTATTCGCCGGCCAATCCCAACCGCAGACCGCCGCCGCTTGCCCAACCTCCGTCGAGGCGATAAAGAAAAGGGGGAAGCTCGTGGTTGGGACCTCGGCGGATTGGCCCCCCTATGAATACGTCGAGGGCGGGAGGATCGTCGGCATAGATATAGACATCGCGAGGAGGATCGCGGACAGCCTCGGGGTTCAGCTGGAGATACGCGACATGAAGTTCTCCGCGTTGATCGAGGCGGTGAAGAGGGGGGATGTGGATATGGTCATAGCAGATATGGCTGTGACGCCGGAGAGAGAGCGGCAGGTCCTCTTCTCTATCCCGTACCAGGTGGACACCTCAGTGGTCATCGTGAGGAGAGGCGAGGCGGTCTCGGGCGTAGAGGCGCTTAGGGGGAAGAGCATCGGGGTGCAGGTGGGGACGGTCCAGGAGGATTGGGCGGTGAAGACGCTGGGCAACTACTCCAAGATTGTGAGGTACGACAAGGTCTATCCCTATATGGTTGAGGCGCTACGTAAAGGCGACGTGGACGCCATCGTTGTCGGCGGCGTCGTGGGGAAAGCGTTGGTTAAGAGGTTCCCGGACCTCGAACAGGCTTTTACGGTCGGGGTGCGGTACAGCGCCGTGGCGGTGCCGCTGTGCGCCTACGACCTCAAGATCCAGATCGACCGGGTGATATACGACATGCTTCAGAGCGGCGAGTTGGAGCGGCTCATCAGCGGATGGGTGGAGAGATGGCTCTATGGCTCATAGTGGGGGTCGCCATAGCTCTGGCCTCGCCTTTCACCAACACGGCTGTTGTGGAGCTAGATGGGGCTAAATACGCCGTGTACACCGCCGACAACCTGGCCAGGTGGACCATCGGGTACATGAACGTCACCGCCTACGACCCGCGGGGCGTGGGGGCCGTGGGCATGCTCTTCGTCTTCCCCAAGAACTCGACCTACTGCTTCTGGATGAAGAACACCTACCTCCCCCTGAGGATGGTGTGGATTGCCGGCGAGACCGTTACGCAATCTGCTCTAGCCGCGCCGCTTGATACTACCCCCATCTGCGGCTACGGAGACAAAGTCCTGGAGCTAAGGCCGGACCTCCCCCCGCCTGCGGTGGTGGCCGTGGAGCGGCCGCGGAGGCCTGGGCCGTGAGCCCGGCCGGCGGCTACTGAGCGGCCCGCTGGCCGTCAGCGAGCAACGACCTCGTCACTGGTCGGTGGGGTTCATCCTCTTCACACGGCGCCAGCGGCGCCCATGTTTATATACGTGCCCGCCTCCTCCTATATGCTTCAGTACGTCTACGCCTCGCTTGCCGCATACGTCGCGTCCTTCGCCCTGGGGATAGCGGGTTTGCATGCGGCGTCGGCGGCGGCGGGCGTCGCGTCTGTGGTTTTTTCGGGGCTGGCTCTGGCGAGGGCGTACGCGTGGCTCCAAGCGCTTAGGGACGCCTTCTGGGAGAGGATCTCCGGCGTGTGGCTAGGCGGGGAGTACGTCGCCGCTATATGGCTCTACGTCATCTCGGGCGTCGGCGTACACGCCGTGGGGGCCGTTTTAACCGACCTCCTGAGGTCAATGGCCTTTCAGCCAGTTGGTTTTCAGCCGGTTGGCCAAGATTTGACAAGGCTTGTGGGGGTGGTCGCCCTGGTTCTGGGCCTGCTGGCGCTGGTGGGGGTGGGGCTGGTGGCCTGGGCCTACCTCATTGAGGTTTTCACTAGGGATCTCTACCTCATCAGGGCTGTGGCTGGGGTGGGGGCCTTTAAGCCCTCCAGCGCCACCTTCTACATAGTTCTCAGCCTCGTGACGACGGGGTTTTTATACTACTACTGGCTGTATCAAGTGTGGAGGTGGATATCCCAGATGAGGTCCTCGACGGCGTTGCCGACCTCGTCGCCAGGTCCCGTTGCACAGTAGCGCTGACGGGAGCCGGCATATCGACGGCCAGCGGCATCCCAGACTTCAGAGGGCCCCAGGGCCTTTGGCGCACCGTCGACTCTGACAAATTCGACATCGCCTACTTCAGAAGAAGCCCAGACGAGGTGTGGGACCTCTTCAGGCTTCTGTTTACCCCCCTCCTAGCCGCTGTCCCCAACCCAGCCCACTACGCCCTGGCTAGGCTTGAGGAGGCGGGAAAGCTCTGCGCTGTGGTGACCCAGAACGTGGACGGCCTACACCAGAGGGCCGGGAGCAGGAGGGTGGTGGAGCTACACGGCTCGCTTAAAGACGCCGTGTGTACAAAATGCGGCGCCCGCCTCCCCCTTGCCGACGTGGTGAAGGGCCGCGGAGCCCCCAGGTGCCCCCTCTGTGGGGGCGTCCTCAAGCCTGATGTGGTCTTCTTCGGCGAGCCCCTCCCCAGAGGGGCCCTGGAGGAGGCGCTGGAGCTCGCTGAGACTTCAGACGTCTTCCTAGCCGTGGGCACCTCCCTAACGGTCTACCCGGCCAACACCCTCCCACTCCGCGCCAAGAGGCAGGGGGCAAAGCTGGTGATCATAAACGCGGAGGAGACCGCCCTAGACCACCTGGCGGACTACGTCGTAAGGGGGAGGGCCGAGGTGGTTCTGCCTAAGCTGGCGGAGAGGGTGTTGAACACTCTATCTTAAACGGCGTTTTGTCCATGAGCGCCTTCTCCGCCTTGGCCTTGATCTCCTCCGCCTTTATACACGATACGTCTCTGAGCAACCCCAGAGCCTCCCTCAGCATGTGCTCGAACCTTTCCGGGAGCCCCTCCTGGAGTTTTACGAAGGCCGCCGCCAGCAGTATCAGCCCCCGCACCGCCTCGTCTCTGGTCTCCATCCAGATCCTCTCCAAAGCCCCATGCGCCTCCCAGAACCGCTCCCTGTTGAAGAGCTCTACGTACCTAATGAAGCCGCCTCCCTCCTCCGGCGCGGCCACCTCCAGCACCCTCCCCACGGCTTGCTCCACGTATGCGGCCGCCGCCGGGGGGTCCTCCGCGTCCACGTCTATCTCGACGTGTCTAGTGGCGATGCGGACGGTGATCACCCTAAGCCTTTCCCTAAGGCGGCGTATGAGGTGGCGCCTCTGGCTTGGGGTAAAACCTGGGTTTTCCGCGATTATTAGGACCCTCACTTGGTGAGCGACATCAAAACCGCCATGAAGTCCACTATGTCTCTAAAGGACACCATGCCCACTAGCTTACCCGCCGAGTCCACGACGGGGAGGTGTCTGATGTCTAGCTGGCGCATCTTCTCCATGGCCTCGGTCACCAGCGCGTTTTCGTTTATGACGACCGGGTCCTCGGTCATCACCATCCAGACGGGCGTGTCGGGGGCGAGAGCTCTTGCGACAACGTACACCAGATCTCTCTCCGTGACTATCCCCACGGGCCTTCCCTCGTCGTCTACCACGACCACGCTCCCCACCTTGTTTTCGTACATCCTGATGGCCACCTCCCTCACCCTCTCGTTTTCCTTCGCAGTTACGACGTTTTTCACCATTATGTCTGAAACCCTCAGCGGTAGCTCCCGTCTTTTTATCAAAGGCATAGCATTTAGTTCTCAGCTCTATTTAAATTTTTATAATGGTCCTTTTTATCACTAGATCTAGATCGACCATCACTTTTACATCTCCATATACCTCCTTCATCTTTTTTACAATGGAGATCATCCTGTCGAGCCTTCTGATGAGGTCTGCGTTGTCGGGCAGGGGGCCGCCGGCGTAGAACTCGACACCCTCGGCGGGCTTCAGCTCTATGCCGAAGGCGAAGGCGAGCTCCTGGAACTTGAGCCACCTCTCCTCCACTGCCTCCAGCGTAAGCCTGTTTGTGCGGTACTTCTCGGCGTAGTCCCTCAGCGAGGTCAGCAGCGCCTCAAGCTCCGACAGGGTTACCAGTATCATCGCGACAGGTAGTAGGCTATTTCCACGTTGTCTACGCAGAACTTGACCATGCCGGCCGTCTGGCTGGGGCAGCCGAAGCTGTTTAGCTCAGCCTCCTCCTTGGGCAACGGCGGTATGTCTCTTGGCTGCGGCAGAGGCGGTATGACCTCCGGCAGCTGCGCCTGGGTGATATAGCTCTCCTCGGGCCCCACCACCAGCGTGTAGTCCCGGAGCTTTAGGTCATCCGCCATCTTCTCGGCCTCCACCAGCGTCTCTAGCACGGAGGAGAGGGCTGCGTATAGGTAGCCCAGGGTGCCTAGGCCAACCACGTAGTTCCCCACCTGCCGCCGGGCCAGCAGTATGGGGGTAGACTCCATCTGGGGGATCAGGCTCCTCAGCTGCCACATCAGCTTCTCCACGTGGTTCGACCTCACGACTATCATATGATTATCCTAATGCGCCCCCCCGACGTTTCCACATACACCTCCTCCTCTGGGCCGAGGATCTTCATCAGCACCTCCTTTATCCTGGGCTCTATCTGCAGGTCTGCCACCCTCCTCTTCTGGATGCCCCTCATGGCACCACTATCAGCGTGTTTTTCCCCCTGAATACCACGTACATATCCGGGGGGAAATATCTAAGGAGGTTTATGGGCACACCCGTGGGCTGAGGCGGCCAGTAGAAGTTAACCCGGGAGCCCTTCACCGCCACGGGCTTCACCTTGTACTTCTCCAGCAACGTCTCCACGTCCTCGATCAGGTGTATCTGAGACGTGTGTATAATCATGCCGACTACATCGGTGCTGTTTTTATATTTTGCTTTAAGAGGGCCCCCGCGGCCTGTAACGTATTTATACGGTCTCCACGTCTGCGCCCATGCAGGCCGTTGTTCTAGCCGGCGGCTTTGGGAAGCGGCTGGCGCCTCTCACCTCTGAGGTCCCAAAGCCGCTGTTGCCTGTGGGGGGGAGGCCTATCTTGGTTAGGCAGATCGAGTGGCTGAGGAGGTACGGGATTGTCGACATCGTCTTGGCGGTGGGCTATCTCCGCCACAAGATCTTTGAGGCGCTGGGAGACGGGCGGAAATACGGCGTCCGCCTCTTCTACAGCGTCGAGGAGGAGCCGCTGGGGACCGGAGGCGCCATAAAAAACGCCGCTCCGTATATAACAGACGACGTGTTCATCGTTGTAAACGGCGATGTGCTCACGGACCTCCCAATAGAGGGGTTGGTGGAGGCGCTAGAGGGCGCTGACGGGGCGATAGCGCTTGTGCCCCTTAGGAGCCCCTACGGCGTTGTGGAGTTCGACTCAAGCGGCTACATCTCTAGGTTTAGGGAGAAGCCGCTTCTGGAGGGCTTCTACATAAACGCGGGGGTTTACGCCCTGAGGAAAAGGGTGCTGTCTGAGCTACCCGACCGCGGCAACATAGAGGAGACCCTGTTCCCGTCGCTGGCTAAGCAGAGGCGTCTAAAGGCCGTCGTATTTAGGGACGTCTTCTGGCGTTCGGTAGACAGCTTGAAGGATCTAGAGGAGGTAGATAGGCACTTCGCCGGCAATGAACATTGAAGACGTAGTTCTCAAGTACGCATTAGCCAACGCGGTGAAATACGGCGGTAGGGCAGACGTCAAGGCCGTGATGGCGAAGATAATGGCCGAGGTGCCGGACCTAAGGCCTAGGGCTAGGGAGGTGAGGCAGCTCGTCGAGGCCGTCGTGGCGAAGGTAAACTCCATGCAGCCGGAGGAGCAACTGAGGTTGCTTAGGGAGAGGTGGCCCGAGGCTCTGGAGGAGCGGCGGGTGGAGCAGAGGAGGCCTGGGATAGAGAGTCTGCCCGAGCTCCCCAACGTCAGAGGGGGCGTAGTGGTGCGTTTTGCCCCGAATCCAGACTTCGTGCTTCACCTCGGGAGCGCCAGGCCGGCCATATTGAACTACGCCTACAGGATGAGATACGGGGGCAGATTCATACTTAGGTTCGAGGACACGGACCCCCGGACGAAGAGGCCTCTCGTCTCCGACGAGGTGAACGCGTACGAGGCCATAAGGGAGGACCTCAGGTGGTTGGGGGTGAGGTGGGACGAGGAGCACATCCAGTCCAGGAGGATGGAGATCTACTACGACCACGCCAGGATGCTTCTGTCAATGGGCGCCGCATACGTCGACCTCTGCCGGCCTGAGGAGTGGAGGAGGCTGAGAAACGCCGGGAGGGCTTGTCCACACAGGGGTCAGAGCCCCGAGGAGGCGCTGGAGCTGTGGGACAGGATGTTGAGGGGCGACTTCGGGGAGGGGGAGGCCGTCGTGCGGATTAAGACCGACCTCTCCCATCCCGACCCAAGCGTGCGGGATTGGGTGGCTTTTAGGGTAATCGACACCTCCAAGACGCCTCATCCCCTGACCGGCGATAGATACGTCGTGTGGCCTACCTACAACTTCGCCGTGTCTATAGACGACCACCTTATGGGGGTCACCCACGTGCTTAGGGCGCAGGAACACAGCGTAAACACGGTGAAGCAGTCCTACGTCTTTAAACACTTCGGCTGGGAGCAGCCAGTCACGATCCACTTCGGGAGGCTTAGGATCGAGGGGGCCTCCCTCAGCAAGTCTAAGCTGAAGGCCTTGAGGGTTAGATACGACGACGTGAGTCTGCCGACTCTGGCCGGCTTGAGAAGCCGGGGGATTCTGCCCGAGGCGATCTGGGAGCTCATACTGACGGTGGGCATAAAGCCCTCCGACACCACGGTGGCTCTCTCCAACCTATTTGCGCTGAATAGGAAGAGGGTGGAGCCCGCGGCGAATAGGTACATGTTTGTGACGGAGCCCGTGAAGCTCGTCTTTGAGTCAGATAGGGAGCTGGTGGCGAAGATCCCGCTACACCCCAGCTACAGGGAGCGGGGGGAGCGGGTGTACAAGCTGGGGCCTGGGAGGGTTGAGGTATATGTGTCGTCCCGCGACGTGAGACCCGGCGCCGTGGTTAGGCTGATGGAGTTGGCCAACGTGGAGGTGCTGGAGGTGGGGGGCGGGGCGGCGCGGGGGAGGCTACACAGCCTAGAGCTGGAGGCCGCGAGGCGGGTGGGCGCGCCGATAGTCCAGTGGGTTGCGGACCCCGTGGAGGTGAGGGTCGTCAAACCCGTGGCTGTGGGGAAGAAGGTGGAGGAGGTGGGCCTCGGCGAGAGGGCGCTTGAGGCCGTCGAGGAGGGGGCCTACCTCCAGTTCTTTAGGTATGGGTTCGTGAAGAAGGTGGGGCGGCTGGACTTCGTCTACGTCCATGACTAAGCTACTCTTCGACGCGCTAACGCCGAAGCAGGCGAGGATAGCGGCGGTTCTACAGAGGGAGGGCGCGGGGAGGGGGGTGGAGCTCTTGATAACGTGCCGCGACTACCTCCACCTCTCGGACGTCTTGGAGATGTACGGCGTGTCCCACATCTGCGTCGGGAGATACGGCGTTGGTCTCTACGAGAAGCTCGTCTACGGCCTTGAGAGGCAGATGCGTCTGGCTGAGCTGGCGAGGGGGGTAGACGGCATGTTGAGCTTCCCCTCTCCCGACGCCGCGCGGGTCCTCTTCGGCTTGGGGAAGCCCCTGGTGGTTTTAAACGACACCCCACACGCCGAACATGTAAACAGGCTCGTCATACCCCTGTCCAACGTCCTGATCGCGCCGGCGGCTGTGCCCGCCGAGGCGTGGAGGCCTTACTGCCCGAGGCGCGTCGTGACCTTTGACGGCGTGTTTGAGTACATGTGGATCTCGAGGTTTCGGCCTGACGAAGACGTCGTCAGAAGGCTGGGGCTTAAGCCGGGCGAATACGTGGTGTTTAGGCCGGAGGAGGCCCACGCGGCTTACTACAGATGGGACGCGGGGGGGATCAGGGCCGTGCTCCTCGCGGAGCTGAGGAGGCGGGGGTACGTGGTGGTCAACGTGCCGAGGTACCCTGACCAGCTCGTGGAGGGCGTGGTGAATTTGACCAAGGCCGTGGACCACCTACAGCTTGCGTACTTCTCCGCCGGCGTCGTAAGCGGGGGGGCGACAATGGCCACCGAGGCGGCGCTTCTGGGGGTGCCGGCGCTCTCCTACTTCCCAGGCGACTACCACCTAGACCGATACCTGGCGGAGAGGGGGGCGCCGCTGTTTCGCTGTAGAGATGCCGAGACGTGCGCCTCAGCTCTAGACGAGATGCTTCGGCTGGGGAGGACCCAGCCGCCGCGTCTGGAGGACCCAACCCCCCTCATACTGGAGGAGGCCCTGGCGGCGGTGAAGAAATGATGGACGGTATGTTTATAAGCCCAAACGTAGCTTGGGTCGATGAGGGCAGTGGCCTTCCTAAAGGTCGATAGGGACTACGGCGTTGTTTTTCTCGACCTCAAGCTGGCCGGGCTGAGGGAGGCGGAGGGGGCGCCGGCTAGGTACGCCCAGACGCTGGAGGCCATCCAACAGGATCTGGTGAAGATCATGCCTAAGCTGAAGGACATGTACACGCTTGACGTGGCTCTGGAAGATACCGCCGGGAGGAGGTTCGTGGCTAGGTTTTACACATATGGGGGGATCGTCTACTACGCCGTGTTGATCTCCGAGAAGAACAAGCTCGGGAGCCTGCTTAGGAAGCTCACGGCACACGGCTGGAGGCTACTCGTCCTAATAGAGAAGAAGGCGGTTAAGAAGAACGAGACAGACGTTCGGTAGCCCCCCTGCGGCTCCCGGCCCCGGGGGCCCGCCCGTTGAGGCGCCCGGAGGCGGCCGCTGAGTTCTTGGCGATTCACGCCTAGGGGTCTCCTCCTCGCCTGCGCCTTCGCCGGCGCCTTGGGCGTGGCGGTCGTCTGGCATGGGGCTGGACGGCCCTCCTCCTCGGGGGCATCCTACGAGATACCCCTTCCTCTGTAGATACGCGCTTTAAGCCCCTCCGCCTGCGCCACGCCGACCAACGATGGGGAATGAAGCCTCTTGCCCTGGACTGTTGTTACAGCTATCCAGGTAGGGGGCCGCTGAGCGTCGGCTGACGGTAAAACTCTCTCCCGTCTGCCTACATGGCCGTCCGGTTAGCCACGATCTGGCCTCCGCGGCCTGGGTCTCAAGAGGTGCTTGAGGGGGGCTCCGGCGGCGGTTAATCAACTATTGCCGCCTCCCCGGGCCTAAAGGGCGAGGCTTGCCGTTTGCAGCGTCAGCTATGTGCGAGTAGGGGCAGACGGGGAGTAGAACTTCGCGCTTTCGCGTTCGATGAACTGTAGGAAGCCGGTTTCCTCTGAGTAGGTGAGCCAGTCCACCTCGTCGTTTGGGCATTCCCCCAAAACGCAGCGCCTTATGAGCTCGAAGGTGTCCTGGGGGTCCCTCCGCGTGACGTCTATCTGGTAGACCCGCCCCCACCTCCCCCTCGCCTCTGTATACACTACGTCTAGTATCTCGGCCCACACGTTGTCTATCACCTTCCTCTGGGGCCAGCCGCGGCTTGAGAGTTCTCTGTATAAAACGTCGGGGGCCTTCCTTAGGACAATTACCAACTCGGGGTCTGGGGGTAGGTCGACGACGTGGGTATCTACGACGGTGCCGGGAGCCGCGGCTTTATGGACGTGCCGTGTGGCGGCCTCAACGTCGACGATCTCGTGTGTGTCCAGCTCGGGGATATACCGCACATATGGGGTCCCCGCCAGCAGCTCGCCTACCGATACGCAGACGGTGGAGAGCCAAGCGGCCAGCTTCCTACACTGCGTGGTTTTCCCGACGCCGGGGGTGCCCGTTATTAGGGCCTTAGGGCCTCGTCCTCCTGACGTCACGTGGAAACGGCACGACGTCTCTTATGTGGTCCGCCCCCGTTATCCACATGACTAATCTGTCTACGCCTAGGCCGAAGCCCGCGTGCGGGACCGAGCCGTAGCGGCGTAGGTCGATGTACCACTGGTAGTCCTCCGGGTTTAGCCCGAACCTTTTTATCTTCTCCACCAACTCGACCGGGTCGTAGATCCTCTCGCCGCCTCCGATCACCTCCCCGTAGCCCTCGGGGAGCAAAACGTCGAAGCTCAGGGTGACCTCGGGCCTATCTGGGTTGTTTCTGTGGTAGAAGGCCTTCAGCTTCTCGGGGAAGCCGTAGAGCACCAGAGGCTTGTCGAACTCCAGGGTGAGCGCTCTTTCCTCATCTGCGCCGATGTCGTCCCCCCAGCTTATCGAAACCCCCTTCTTCCTCAGGATCTCCACCGCCTCGTCGTAGCTCACCCTGTAGAAGGGGGGCTTCGCCCTCTCGAGGGGCTCGGTCTTCCGACCGAGTAGGCTGAGCTCCTCGGCTCTCTCCTGGAGCACCTTCTCCACCACGTAGGATATCACCTCCTCCCCCACCTTGGCGGCGTCCTCCATCCCGGCCCACGCCATCTCCATCTCGGCGTGCCAGAACTCGGTTAGGTGCCTCCTTGTCCTAGAGGGCTCAGCTCTGAAGCTCGGCGCTATTACGTAGACCTTCTCTAGGCTGTAGATGAGGGCCTCTAGGTAGAACTGGGAGCTCTGGGTTAGATATACGGGCTGGCCGAAGTAGTCCACCTTAAACAGGGTGGCCCCTCCCTCCACCGCCGCAGTGATAAACATGGGGGTCTGAACCTCGTAGAAGCCGCTCCTCCTGAAGTACTGGTGGATGGCCTCGAATACCGTGTGTCTTATCTTCAACACAGCCTGCATCTTCCTGCTCCTCAGCCATAGATGTCTGACGTCTAGCAGATATTCGCTGTCCGCCGCCGCCGCGTCTTCGTTTATGGGGTAGGGCTCCCCAGCGTAGGCCCACTCCACCTTCTCCACGTGGAGCTCCACGCCGCCTGGCGCCCTGGGCTCTCTAACTAGACGCCCCGTGGCCACAAGCGCCGACTCTATGTTGAGGTCCTCGGCGATTTTGAACTTATCCCTCTGGAAGACCAGCTGGATCACGCCCGTCGCGTCCCTAAGCACCACGAACACCTTCTCCTTAAGCGACCTCTTGCGGTAGACCCACCCCCTTACTGTGGCGTAGCCCTCGCCTCTCCTCAGCGCCTCCGCAATTGGAATAGCCCGCTTGAACGCCTCCATCACTGCTGTTGTTGAGCGACCTCTTTAAAAACTCCCACGACGACGCCCCCTGCGCAGTCCTCCACGGGCTTGCCCACGTAGTCGCCCTCCTGGTACTTCCTTTTCCTCTCAACGCCGTCTCCGCATTTGACCACAGTGTACATTTCGGCCGGTCTCTCACGGCTTCTCACGGCCGACTCCCTCCAGAACATGTACATGAAAAACATCAGCATTATAAAGGAGATGAGGAGCACCGCGAGGTAGTCCCAGCTCATCTCCTCCCGGGGATGTACCCGGCTTTTACGTAGTCCTCCTCGCCGTGGCCCAAGGCGGTGAGGAGCTCATACAGCGTTTTTACTCCGCTAATCGCCGCGTTTCCAACGCCGGCTTCTCCCGCGGCTTGTGCCGCGTAGCGCATGTCCTTCGCGGCGTTTCGGACGGTGAAGGTGGGTTGCGCGCCGCTTAACATCCTGTCTATGTAGCGGCCGGCGACGTCTTTGAATACCGTCATGGAGAGGAGCGCCTTGTAAACCTCAGGCCTTATGCCGTATTTCTCCGCGAGGGCGAGGGACTCGCCCAACGCGGCTACTGTGGAAATCAACAGGGAGTTGAACGCGAGTTTCAAGGCGGCGGCTTTCACGCTGTCGCCTACGTGGAACAGAGAGCCGAACTTCTCAAGGGTGGGCCTCAGCTTCATGTACAAGTCGTCGGGCGCGCCTACGATGTATATGGCGTCTCCCCCCTCCACGTTGCGGGGGCTCCCCACCACCGGCATCGCGAAGGCTTTTTCCATGCTCTCCACGGCCCTTCTCACGGCGTCGATGGAGTATGTGCCGCACAGCGCTATGTAGTCGCCGCCTATGTTCTGCAAAACGTCGAAGAGCGCGGCGTCGTCGGACACGAACACGGCCACAAGCCCCCTCGCCTCAGAGGGCTTGCCTATGGCTTTCCCAGGCGCGTCCTTGACCTTCTCCCTCGTCCTATTCCACCAGTAGACGTTGAACCCCTGCGCGGCGGCGCGCTTGGCGAAGGCCCTCCCCATGTTGCCCATCCCAATCACCGTGATGTCCATGTGGCGGAGTATGCGCAAGCTTATATATCTATGCCCCGGCGCTCCCGTGAAGATTCTGCGGACTGACCCGCTTAGGCCTGACCCCCAGGTGGTGAAGACGGCGGCTGAGGTCTTGAGGAGAGGGGGCATAGTCGCGGCGCCTACCGAGACCGTCTACGGCCTTTTCGCCGACGCGCGTAGCGACGCCGGCTGCGCCAGGGTTTTTAAGGCGAAGGGGAGGCCTCCCGACAACCCCCTCATCGTCCACGTGGATTCCGTGGAGATGGCTACGGAGGTCGCCGAGGTGCCGGCTGAGCTGTATGAGGTGTTGAAGCGCGTGTGGCCGGGCCCCCTAACGCTTGTGCTTAAGTCAAAGGGCGTTGTCTCGCGGTGTGTCACAGCTGGCCTAGAGACGGTGGCCGTGAGGGCGCCTGCGCACCCCGTACCTCTGGCCATCATTAGGGAGCTGGGGGCGCCGATCGCCGGGCCAAGCGCCAACAAGGCGGGTAGGCCCAGCCCCACCGCGGCTGAGCACGTAGTAGAGGACCTCGGGGGGGAGGTAGACGTGGTGGTCGACGGCGGCCCGACGTTTTTCGGGGTGGAGTCTACAATTATCGATGTGACTAAGAGGCCGCCTCTGCTCCTCCGCCCCGGCCCCTTCACCGTGGAGGAGCTGGAGAGGTTCTTCGGCCCTATCGAGGTGCCGCCTGTGGCGAGGGGCCTCTCCGAGGCCGACGTGGCCGTCGCCCCGGGGATGAAGTATAGACACTACGCTCCAGACACGCCGCTGGTCGTGGTGCACTTCGACCTCAGCGCCGCCGCGGCAGCGCTGAGGTCGAGGGGTTTGAGGGTCGCCGTGTTATGCGCCGTGGGGAAATGCGCGGAGGCCGACGCGGTGCTGAGGCTGGGGGACGACATATATGAGGTTGCCAAGAACCTATACGGGGCGCTCCGGGAGCTCGATAGGCTCTCGGTCGACGTAGGCCTCGTGCCGGCGGTGGAGGAAAGGGGAATAGGGCTAGCCGTCATGAACAGGCTTAGGAAGGCGGCGGGCCATAGAGAGGCTTTTAACCTGGAGGATCTGCTGAGGTATGAGCTGGGTTGATCGGTTTTTCGACGACGTCTACCTCGACTTTATGCAACACTACAGGGGCGAGGAGGCGTCTAGAGCTGAGGCGGAGCTGGTGCGCCGGGCTTTGGGGGTGGAGCCCGGGGTTAGGGTCTTAGACGTGGCCTGCGGCCACGGGAGACACATGGCCTACATGCCTAGGGATTCCGTCGTCGGCGTTGATATAAACGCCCTCTACCTAAGACAGGCGAAGCGCCACGGCGATGTGGTGCAGGCAGACGTGAGAAATCTGCCCTTTAGGAGGGGGGCCTTCCACGGCGCCTATATAATGCACTCCACCTTCGGCATGTTTGGAGAAGAGGCTGAGATGGAGATGCTGACTTGGCTTTCGGGCGTTTTAAAACAGGGCGGCCGCCTGCTCATAGATGTGGCCAACAAGGAGAAGATCGAGGACATCTACGCCTCGCTCGGCGAGATGTGGAACTTCTGGATCTCGGCGGGGCCCTACAGGGTGTTGAGCACGGCCTACTACAACCCCCTAACGTCGCGCATCCGGGAGGTGAGGCACATATACCGGGGGGGCCAATACGTGGGGGAGAGGACGCTTGAGCTAACCCTCTACAGCCTAGGCGAGCTACGGCTTCTCCTCTCCGCTGTGGGGTTCACCGTCGTCGAGGTATACGGCGATTTCAACGGGGAGAGGTACGACAGGCGTTCCGACAGGCTGATAGTCGTCGCCGTCAAGACGGGGGCCGTCTCCAAGGCTCTTAGGGAGGCTGCCCAGTGGAGCGCGTAGCCAGGGCCCCTGGCTGTAATTGTTAAATCTCCGGCGGTTTTCCAGAGCATGGACATACTGGCGTTTCAAAACGCCTTCGACATCGCCGCCGAGTTCGAGGGACTCGGCGAGGTGAAGCAGGTGGAGGAGCGGGTTTTCCCAGACGGCGAGGTGCTGGTCCGCATCCCTCCCGTGGGGAGAGAGGTGGCCCTGGTGCTGAGGCTGTACCCCAACGTCAACGACAACTTTGTAAAACTGGTTCTGGCGCTTGACGCCTTGAGCGACGCGGGGGTTCAGAGGGTGGTGTTGGTGGCTCCGTATCTCCCGTATACTAGGCAGGACCGGCGTTTTAGGCCTGGGGAGCCTATAAGCTCCAAGGCTCTGCTTAAGATACTGGGCGGCTACCCCATTTCTGCCGTCGTTACGCTGGATCTACACAAGCCGTACGTGGCCGACTACGTGCCGCGGGTGGCCGTCAGGAACCTCTACCCGGCTACCGAATACGCGGAGAGGCTCTCTGGCGTAGACGTAGTGGTGAGCCCCGACTTCGGCTCAGTCCACAGGGCGGAGGCCGTCGCCAAAGCCCTGGGGGTATCCCACACCTACTTCGAGAAGTATAGAGATAGGGAGACGGGCGCCATCGCCCTCTACCCCCGACACGACGTGGAGCTCAGAGGTAAAAAGGTGGCTATAGTCGACGACATATTGTCCACGGGCGGGACCCTCGTGGACGCCTGTAGATCTGCTAAAACGCTGGGCGCCGCCGCCGTATTCGCCGCGGTGACCCACTGCCAGCTTCTCAAAGACGCGCGGGAGAGGGTGAGGAGTTGCCTAGATAAGCTTATATGTACAGACTCCATCCTCAACGAGTTCGCGGAGGTGAGGGTTGGACCTATCTTGAGGAGGGAGCTCGAGAGGCTTCTATAACCTCCAGTACCTCCCCACGTGGCTCTTCACCTCCCTCATGACCTCCTCGTACCTCTTCGCGGTGTGGCCGTCGGTGGATGTCTGGCTTTCGCCTGGGGCGAACTCGCCCGCGTCAACGAGTCTTACGAGGGCCTTGGTGCCCCTCTTTATAACGCCGCGGTTGTAGCCCCCCTCCAGGAGGAAGATGGTCGGCTTTTGGAGGCGTAAGACGGCGTCGAAGACGTATAGGTAGCTCTTGAGGGTGAGGTTCATGTCGGCGAGGGGGTCCTCCCTGTGTGCATCCCATCCCAGGGAGATAATTATTAGGCGGGGGCCGTACTGCTTGAGGACGGGAACCACCACCTCGTCTACCGCCTTGGCGTAGAGGTCGTCCCCGGTGCGGGGGGGCAACGGCACGTTCACGTTGTAGCCCTCCCCCCTCCCCACGCCCACCTCCTCCGGATAGCCTGTGCCTGGGTAGAGGGTTAGCGGGTGCTGGTGTGTGGAGATGTAGAGCAGGTCTCTGTCGTATAGTATCTCCTGTGTGCCGTTTCCGTGGTGGACGTCTATGTCCACCACGGCGGCGCCCTCGCCCACATAGAGAGCGCCGATGGCCGCGGTGTTGAATATGCAGAAGCCTTGGCTAGGCGCCGAAAGCGCTCTGCCCGCAAAGCCGGCGTGGTGGCCGGGGGGTCTCGCCGCGACCAAGGCCGTCTCCTTTCTATCAACGGCGTCTACCACGGCAGAGACCGCAAGCGCCGCCGCGTCGCATGTCCCGGCGGACACGTAGGTGTCCCCGTCTATCTGCACATCGCCTTTTCTACACAAGCGCCTCACCAGCTCTACGTAGCTCCTGTCGTGTACCGACTCGACGAGTTGCCAGACGTCTTCCCTCATCCTCGGCTCTTTTATGTCGGCCCCGGCCTCGCGCGCGCCCTCTATGAGGAAGTCCAGCCGGTCCGGCGCCTCGGGGTGCCGGTAGGGAGGCACGTGGCCTTTGAACACCTCTGAGAAGTACACCAACACGCTTCTCGCCGCGTGGGCTGTTTATAAGCCTTCAGCTGGATTTAAAGACCCATTAGTACGTGTCAATCCTAAAGAGGAAGAAAAGGGAAGACGAGGAGGAGGACGAGCTGGAGAAGATCCTCTCTGAGCTGAAGGAGGAAGACGGAGAGGGGAGGGGACTGGCCACGGTCACGATACAGATAGCGGGGCTTAGGGAGCTTGTCAAGGCTCTTCAGGAGCTGACGGAGGCCCTTAAGAAGTGCAACGGCTGAGCCACCACTCCACCCGCTCCACCATTTTTTGCACCGCTTTTTCCAGAACTTCCCTGCCTCTGTCTGCCGAAACCTCCCCCGGCTTGAGACAGCCTACAACGCCGGTTTTAGAAAAGCGGTCTACGGCCATCTTCCCGAATAGGGAGACGTCTCCTTCGCAGATCTCCGGCATGTCGCCGGTGAGCCTCCCCCCGATGGCCAGATACACGCTCGTCTCGTCTGTCCCGGCGTGGTCTCTCACGGCGGCGTAGGCCCACACGTTTATCGGCAAAACCGAGGGCCCCAGCTCGTAGTTCAGCTGCTGGGCCGTGAGGCTGACGGCCTCCCACACCCCGCCGTGGCCGACCACCGCCACAACTCTCCCGCATTTCTCCACGGCCGATCTCAACACGTCTTCTAGATATGGGAGGAAGCTTCGGCACCTCACAGATATGGTCTGGGGAAACGCCCTATGCTCGTCGCTACAGGTGTAGTATATGGGCGGCAGGAGGCGGCCTCCGAACCGCTCGGCCAGCCTAGAGGCGATGTATAGAGCCACCTCCGCGTCTACAGTAGGGGGGAGGTGCGGGCCGTGTTGCTCATATGAGCCGATGGGCAACACGCAGACCACAGTCCGCGGCACCTCTGCGCTATAAACCCTTTCTGTAAACAGAAGTTTACAACTTACACATTTAAATATCTACTAAGGTTTACAGCGATGTGCACGGGGTTGTGGTTGTGGAGCTCAAGGGCTATAGGGAGTGGACCGAGAGCCTTGGCCCACGCCGGGAGCACATAATACAGCAGGTCCAATCCAGGATCCAGGCCGCCGTCTGGAGGAGCTTCACAGCCGTGGGGGCTCTGCCCCACCACTTCAGATACGACTTCTACATAGCCCTAGTAAACGGGGTAAGTCTCGACCTCGTAAAACGCGCCGTGGAGAAAGCGGCTAGGGCTTCGCCTGTGGGGGCCGGCTTCTGCCTCGGCGTCGGCGAAACCCCCTACGAGGCCTACCTCAGATGCGGCGGAGGAGGGGGCGGAGCCGCCTCGCCAGCCGTTGTGGCGCATATGGACGTGATAAACAGCACCGAGGCGACTAGGCGAAACGGGCCTCTCGACGTGTATCTCAAGGTGGTTAAGCTCCTCGGCCAGCTGGGGGAGAGGTGTAAAGACCTCGGCTGCATGGCCTTCTACCTCGGCGGGGACAACATAGCGCTTTTCCTCCCAAGCCCCAACGCAATATACAGCATATTAGACGGCGTAGATCTAAGGGTGAGGGTGGGCGTCGGCGTTGCGAAAAGGCCATACAACGCCTTCGTAAGAGCCACATGGGCACTAGACCGACTTAGATCAGCCGGGAGAGAAGGCGTGGAGGTGGTAAAATGAGGCCCTACGTCTATTTAGCCGCGGCGGCCACCATAGACGGCAGGATAGCGAGTAAAACGGGCTACTCGCGCCTCTCCTGCCCCCACGACTTGAGAAGGCTACACGCACTAAGGGCGGCCGTCGACGCCGTGATAGTGGGCGCAAACACAGCCATAGTGGACAACCCCAGGCTCACCGTGAGATACGTGGAGGGGAGGAACCCCCTCCGCGTGCTAATCGACGGATCCCTAAAGGCGCCAACTGACCTACGTATGTTCGACTCCTCCTCCCCCACCATCGTCTTCACCACCAGGAAAGCCCCGCCGGAGAAGGCGGCTGAGCTCAAGGCGCGGGGCGTTGAGGTCTACGTGGCGGAGGGCGACCAAGTGGACCCAGCTGAGGTTCTCAACGTCCTGTACCAACGCGGCGTGAGGAAGGCGCTGTTGGAGGGAGGCGGGAGGACGAACTGGGAGTTCCTATCTAAGTGCCTCGTCGACGAGATAGTGCTCACCGTGACGCCCTACGTCTTCGGAAGCGGAGTCTCCCTCGTGGAGGGAGCCGGCTTCCCGACGAAGGAGGACGCCCCCTTCACCCTAACGCTCACCTCCATAAAGCTGTGCGAATGCGGGCAGGAGGTGGTGCTGACATACCGCGTTAGATGTAAACAATAGTTTACAAAAAATATAAGAGGATGAACCCTAAGTTTACTGTGCTTCTCGAGGAGGCGATAAAGGCGCTTAGGGCAGGCCGCCTCGTGATGCTCTACGACGGCGACGGCAGAGAGGCTGAGGTGGATTTCGTGGTACGCGGCGACGCGGTCACCCCAGCCCTAGTCCACTGGCTGAGGCGAAACGCGGGAGGGCTACTCTGCTTCGTCACGACAAGGGAGGTGGGCGAGGCGCTGGGGCTGGAGTTCCTCAGCGAATACTACGGGAGGAGGGGCTTCTCCACGCGGGCTCCCTACGGCGACGAGCCTGCCTTCATGGGCTACGTAAACCACGTCAAAACCAAAACCGGCATTAGAGATAGAGACAAGGCCCTCACCGTGAGAGAGCTCTCGAGGGTTGTGGAACTCGCGTTGAGGAACCCGGAGGCCGCAAGAGAGGAGTTCGCCAAAAGCTTCTACATGCCGGGGCACGTCCCCGTGCTCGGGGGCAGGCTGGGGGCTAGGTGGGGCCACACAGAGCTGGCCCTGATCTTGGCCAAGGCCGCGGGGCTCCCGCCGGCTCTCGTGATCATCGAGGCGCTTGGCGAAAGCCAAGAGGCGCTTCCCTTGGAAGACGCCGAAAAGCTCGCCGAGGCCCTGGGAATCCCCCTTGTGAGGGGGGAGGAGGTCAAGTCCTTAGCCTGATCTTTATCCTGGTCAGCTCCGCCTCCCTAAGGAACTCCACGACGTATCTGCCCAGCCTCTTTATCTCCTCCTGCGGAACCGTGTCCCACGTGGGGCAGGTCCTATCCACGTCCACCTTCTCCCCATCGTAGATGAGGGGGTAGAGGCGGCACCCCACGGGCCTTATGTCGTAGATCCTACAGCTCCTGGTGCTTGGGTCGTAGAAGACGCAGTGGCCGTCGACGTTCTTCAGCCTATACACGCCGTCTCGCTCCTCGGCGAATTCCTCCAGTTTGTAGCCCCTCGACGTTATACGAGCTATGTCGTCGGCAAGCAGCTCCATCTCAGTCCCTATGCAACAGATGCCGCATTTGATACACCTAAACTTCACCTCGAACCAGCTGGCGTTTTTCCACACGGACAGCCGCCGATGCGTAGGTAAAATATTTTACCGCCACAGATGGTGTAGCTGTGTACGACGTGGTTATAGTCGGCGCGGGGCCGGCCGGCTCCACAGCGGCGTTGGTAGCCGCTAGGTTGGGGCTTAAGGCGGCGGTTATCGACAGGCTCCAGCCCCCGAGAGAGAAGCCCTGCGGCGGGGGGTTAACACCCCGGACGTGGAAGCTGTTGAACAGACTCGGCGTTGAGTACCCCGTCTACGGGTCGTGCCAGAACATAGAGACCAGGGCTGCCGGCTATAGATACGTCCTTAGGAAAGAGCCTATCTTGATCACGAGAAGGCCGGAGTTCGACTATGCCATCCTTAGGCAGAGCAACGCCGAATTTATAAAAGACCACGTGCTTGGGGTAGAGGGGGGGAGGGTCCTGGGGAGGGCCGGGGAGTACCAGGGGAGGGTCGTCATAGGGGCAGACGGAGCCACCAGCGCCGTGGCTAGATCCATCGGCGTTGTGAACTACCGCCAGCACAAGAGCCACGCCATAGCGTATATGACAATAGCGAGGGGCCCGACCACAGACACGTGCGTAATCGACTTCGACGCCGTCGTGAGAAAAACGGGCAGGGCGGGCTACGCCTGGGTCTTCCCCCTGGAGGGAGGCGCCAACGTAGGCGCCGGTGTCGGCTGGGGCAGCTGGCTAGACCTGAGAAGCTTCGTCGTGGAGTACGCTGAGGGGGCCGGATACAAGCCGGGCCCCGTGTTGGGGCACCCCCTCTCCCTCGGCTACACCGCGGGCTTAGGCAGAGGAAACGTCCTTCTAGCCGGCGAAGCCGCCGGGCTTGTAGACGCCACCACCGGCGAGGGCATCTACTACGCCGTGTCCACCGGCGCCGCGGCGGCGACCGCGGCGTACGTGGCACTCAAGATCTACGGCAACGAGAAACGCGCTCTTGAGATCTACAGGGGGCTCGTGGAGCCCTACGTCCAGGAGGTGAAGAAAACCAGATGGCTCTCCCGCATGGCGAAAACCCTTGGGACTATGCGGTGGGTCGCAAAGCTACTGGGGAGGCGCCTCCTCAACCTCTACTCCAAGGTATACACGGGGGAGGCGACCTACAGCCTCCTCCTAAAGCCGGTGGAGAGGAGGTAGCTACTCAAGCTCGGCCAGTTGCCTTAGGACGTACTCCCTGATTTCGGAGTCGCTGGGAGGCGTCTTCACCAGGGCCCCCTCCTCGATCCACTTCTGCAGTAGCGGCTCGCCGCACGGCGCCGGCTCCCCCCATTTGGCAACCGCGCGCCGGCTACCGCATTTGTACACCTGTTTAAAGCCGGGGAGCTTCCCCCTCTTGGTTATGGGGACCCACCTCCCCCCCACCTCCACCTCCACTATGTCCATGGAGAGGTCTATCGAGGGCGGGAAGGCGATGGCTGTCCCCACGCCGAAGCCGTCCACCACATCGCGTAGCGCAGCCACCTGAGGCTCGTCTAGCCCTCCGCTGACGTATATCTTGACGTCTCTATACCCGTGCAGATCGAGGGCCCACCTCACCTCCTCCACTATCCTCCTCATATTTCCCCGTCTGCTACCCGGCGTGTCGAGCCTAACCCCGTGTAGCCTAGGGCCTAACATCCTGGCCGCCAGAAGCGCCTCCTCCCTCTCGTCGAGGAAGGTGTCCGCCAGCACGATCCGGGGCACGTCCGGGGGCACCGACCTGTCGAACCACAGCCAGGCCAGCGTGTGGTCGCCCATGGCGGCGCGGAAGATTATCATTAGGGCGTGGGGCATGGTGCCCGAGGGCTTTACGCCGAGCATCTCGGCGCCTTTCACCGTGGCCACGCCGTCGCAGCCGCCTATATAGGCAGCCCTATCCGCCATAGGCTGCACCGCGGGGTGCAACGCCCTTGCCCCAAAGAAGAGGCAGGTCTTGCCCCCAGCGGCCTTTTTCACCCGAGCCGCCTTTGTGGAAATGCTGGAGTAGTGCCTAAGTATGCCCAGGATGGCCGTCTCCAACACGGCGAATTCGAGGTATGGCCCCTCTATGACCATAACCGGCTCGTTCTCGTAGAATGCTGTCCCCTCCGGCATGGCGTAGACGGTGACCCTCCTGCCCCTCAGCAGCTCGAGCACCTCCTTAAGCCCCGTGAAAAGACCCCACCTGTAGTCCTTGGGGAGGGAGGAGAGGTGGAACTCGGCTCTCACTTTGACGTCTGTGAGACCCGCGTTTTTTAAAACCTCCACCGTCCTCAGGAAGTAGATGTCCGTGGTCTTCCCCGAGACTACATCCTCAGGCGACGCCGTGTAAAACATTAATATTGATGTTGCGGCTGGTTTTAAAGTGTGGAGCCCTTTCCCTACGGCGAGTTTAGACCACGGCAACGGGAGATCTTCGAGAGGGTTTACGAAACGCTTACCGCTGGGGGGGTACTGCTGATCAACGCCCCCACCGGCCTCGGCAAAACCGCGGCCGTCTTAAGCGCCGCCGTGAAGTACATAGCCGAGGGCGGCGGCGCCGTCCACTACGTCGTGAGGACCCGGTCCGAGCTCGAGCCGCCGGTGAGAGAGCTGTCGAGGATAATACAGCGGGGCTTCGGCGTAGACTATGCAGTCATCAAGAGCAGACAAGACATGTGTTGCTACCCCCAGCTCAGGAGACTGAGCTACCTGGAGTTCCTCGCCGAGTGCAACCTCCTGAGGAGCTCCGGGAGATGCGCCTACTACCCCCCACGCGACGTGGAGACCCCCCTCAAGAGCGTGGACGCCTACGTCAGATTCCTCTGCGCAGCTGGGAGTTGCCCGTATGAATACGCTAAAGAGAGGCTTGCGCGCGCCAGCTTGGTCATATCGACGTACTACTACGTATTTGGGCGGGAGCGCCCCGCCCTGTGGAACAAAGCCGTCATAGTCGACGAGGCCCACTCCCTGTTTGAGGCGGTGGCGCATCTACACGCAGTCGAGATCCCGGAGTCTGAGGTGAGAGCCGCCTACAGAGAGGCCAAGAAGTTCGGCTTTCTGGAGGAGGCCGCCAAGATATATGGCGTTTTGACCTTCATCAGGAGGACGTCCGGCGTCATCGAAGTCGGCGACGTCCTCGGCTTGGTGGGAGATCTCGAGCTAGACGCCGCTATCTTGGAAATATCGAGGAGGAAGGCCGAGAGGAGGCTCAACCCCTACACCCCCCTCCTCCTGCTGAAGGAGCTGAGGGAGGCGCTTAGGAGCGGCGTTAGATACTTCGGGGAGGTGAAAGACGGCGAGGGGGGCAGGAGGCTGGTCCTGCAACCGCTGGATCCGGCTACGTTGGTGAAAAACGCTCTGAGGGGCGTAAAAAGCGTTGTCTACCTAAGCGGGACGCTCCCAGTGGAGCTCTTCGCGGAGGCTCTTGGGGAGGCCAAATACCGCTACGTCGACATCCCCTTTGGGGAGTACATCCCGCGGCAGAACTACCTCGCGGTGGTGGATATAGGCGTTACGACGAGATACGGCGAGCGTGGCGAGGAGATGTATGTGGAGATCGCGCGGAGGCTTGCACACGCCATCAACATATCGCCGGGCGGCGTGTTGGCGGTTTTCCCCTCCTACGAGGTGCTGAAGGGGGTGAAGAAGTACCTACGCATATCGATACCCCACTGGTACGAGGGGGGCGAGGCGGGCTTGGGAGACCTACCCGACAAGTTCTTCATCGGGGCTGTGGCAAGGGGGAGATACACAGAAGGCGTGGAGTACGTAAGAGACGGCCGAAACCTCCTATCTACGGTCGTCGTGGTGGGGGTCCCCTATCCCGAGCCAACGCCGTATCTAGAGAGGCGGGTGGAAATGCTGAAGCCTAGGCTGGGAGAAAAGGCGTGGGGCGCCGTCTATCTATACCAGGCGGTGGTGGCCGTAAGGCAAGCCATGGGCAGGCTATTCAGAAGCCCAAAAGACCGGGGGGTGTTGATATTCCTAGATAGGAGGTATGCAGAGCCGGAGCTCTGGGGCGCCCTCGCAGATGTGTTGCAGGGCTCCCTTGTGGTAAACAGCGTCGAGGAAGTCCTCGGCGAGGTGGAGCGCTTTCTAGGGGGCGGCTAGCCTACTTCCTGCCCAAGAGCCTCCATATCGCCATGGCTATTATGATCATGGCTATGTTGGTGCCGGCCACCGCCGCCGCCAGGAGGGGGATGCTAAGCGCCTCGTTGAAGACCGAGAACACCGTGGTTATCACGCCCATAAGCGCTGCGACAACCGCGATGATGATGCCCACGAGAGGCAACGGCTGCGTCTTCTCCGCCTTGACCCCCCTCCTAGCAACGGTCTCAGGCTGAGAAGCCGGCTGCGAGGGCTGGGGCGGTGGCGGCGGAGGGGCCGTCCTCTGAGTTCTCACGGTAGGCGGCGGGATGGGATACGCGCCGGGCGGAGGAGGAGGCGGGGGGATAGGCTGCTGATACTGCGGCGGCGGAGGCGGGGGCTGAGGCGGAATAGGCTGCACCGGCGGCTGGCGCGGCGGAGGCGGCCTCCTCAGCGGCTTGTCCTGTTCTTTGTCGTCTACGGCCATCGCCCAACCCCACTCCCCGCTATATAAAGGTTTCTTGCAACTGCTTATATACGGCCGAACCGCCAAAACATGTGGACCTAATCGTAGCAGAGAAGAGATCCGTCGCCCAGGCCATAGCCAGATACCTGGGGGGGTCCTACAAGTCAGGGAGGCTTTACGGCGTGCCGTTCTATTCCTTCACCTACCTCGGCAGAGAAGCCGCGGCGCTCGGCCTAAGCGGCCACATCATGGACTACGACTTCACCGCCAGGGAGAACGTGTGGACGTGGATCCCGCCCGAGGAGCTGTTTAGAGCCACCCCAGTCCTCGTCTTCCGCCCCGAGACCGCCAACTACGTAAAAGCCCTGAGGTCGCTGGCGAAGAAGGCGGAGCGGGTGTACCTCGCCCTCGACGCCGACGTGGAGGGGGAGGCCATCGCGTACGAGGCAGCCCTCGTCGTAAAACTCGTCAATAGGAGGGCGGAGATCTACAGAGTGCGCTTCAACGCGGTCACGTATAGAGATGTGAGGTCGGCCTTCCAGAAGCCCACGAAGCTGGACCTGAGACAGGTGGAGAAGGTGTTCACGAGGATGCAGATAGACCTAACGCTGGGCGCCGTCTTCACCAGGTTCCTCACCCTCACCGTCAGAAACTCGCTTGAGAGGGGGAGGTTCCTCAGCTACGGCCCCTGTCAAACGCCGGTCCTCGGCATCGTGGTCACGAGGGAGCTACAGCGCAGGAACTTCAAACCCGAGAAGTACTACGTCATAAAGGCGCTGGTGGAGATAGGGGGTCACGCCGTCGAGATGGCGTCAACCGAGAGGTTTAAGACGAGGAGGGAGGCCGAGACAGCCGCCGCCTCCGTCAAAAGAGGCGTGGTGAAAACCGCCGTCTATAGACAGCACGCCGTACAGCCCCCCGAGCCGCTGGAGACAGTTGAGCTGGAGCGCAGAGCCAGCAGGTGGCTCGGCATAAGCTCGAAAAAGGCCCTAGACACCGCCGAGGAGCTATACCGCGCCGGCTACATCTCCTACCCGCGTACGGAGACCACCATATACCCCTCCACGCTGGACCTTCGGGAGGTTTTAAAGGAGCTGGCGGGCGGGGAACACGGCCCCTATGCCGAGGAGTTGCTAAAAAGGGGCTTCAAACCCACCAGAGGCGACTCAGACGACGGAGCCCACCCCCCGATATACCCCACCAGGGGCGCGACCCAGGGCGAGATCTACAAGGTCTTCGGCAAGCTTGGCAGACAGGCGTGGGCCATATACGACCTAGTCGTTAGGCACTTCCTCGCGACCCTCAGCCCGCCAGCTCTCGTAGAAAAGCAGAGGATCGTGGCGACCTTCGGAGGTGTTGAGCTTGAGGCGGAGGGCCAGAGGACGATTGAGGAGGGCTACTGGAGGATATACCCCTGGGAGCGGCAGAGGGATAAGCCCCTGCCGAGGGTGGAGGCCGGCGAAGCCGCCAAAGCCATCCGCGTGGAGGTCGTCGAGCGCGAGACCGAGCCGCCGCCTCAGATGTCCGAGTCCGAGCTACTCGCCCTTATGAAAAAGTACGGAATTGGGACCGACGCCACCATGCAGGACCACATACATACCAACGTGAAGAGGGGCTACATGCGCCTCCAGAGGGGCAAGTGCATCCCCACTAAGCTCGGCGAGGCCTTGGCCACGGCGCTGTTTCAGTACGCCCCAGAGCTCATAGAGCCGACAGTCCGCGCCAAGATGGAGAAGGCTCTCCAAGACGTCGTAAGGGGGGCGGCGGCGCCAACGAGACTAATCCAGGAGATAAAGGACGAGTTCGAGAGGTACTACAAAGCGCTGAAGGAGCGCAGGCAGGACCTCAAGACGACCCTCGAAACGGCTTTAAAATCCATGTCGGAGGACGGCAGTGGAGGCGGTTGAGGTACACCCCCTCGCATGGGAGGCGGGGCCGGACACCCTCATCGAGGCGCCCCCCGGCTTCAAGTGGTTGGCGTTGGAGATAGCGGAGAAAACCGGCGCAACCGCGTCAGGCCGGCCCGTCTGGGGGTCCTGCGACGTCAGAACGGACCCCCGCTACAGGCGGATATTCCACCTAGGCCACGGCGTGCCCCCCAACGTGGCCCACCTCCTCCAGAGGAACCTCGGAGGCGACCTGGAGAAGATAGAGCAGGACCTCTACAGGCTTAAGACGGGGAACGTCCAGATATACTTCATCCCCGTATACTACAAGCCGCCGCCCCGCCTCCCCAAGATCGAAGGAGCGGGGAAGCTCTACTTCCCACTACCCTACAGGAAAATAGCCGAGGCCATCCGGCGGGAGAGCGGCATCCCCACGGCGAGGGAGCCCATCACGGGCTGCTGGGTGGGGGAGCCGCCGGAGGGGCCGGCGTACGTGGTAGCCACAGGCCTGTTCTACCCGCTGACGCTCAAGTTCTTCTACCCCGAGGCCGAGGTGTACCAGGTGGACCCCTTCCGGGGCGAGGTGAGAAACGTCGAGCAGGACTTCGCCAGAGTTATGAAGCTCAAGGCGCGCGCCCACGTGGCCGCCCCACGGCGCATCGCGGTTTTGCTCACCACGAAGCCGGGCCAGCGGCAGGACGAAAAAGCCGAGGCGCTCGCCCGACGCGGCCTCACCGTGGTTCTACTCGACGAGGCCGCCCCCGAGTACATAGACGACCTCCAGTTCGACCTCGTCGTAAACACGGCGTGTCCCCGCATAGGGATAGACGACCTCGACAGGATAAGAACCCCCGTGTTGAACTTCCACGAGTTCATAGAGGGCAGGCTGGACCCGAGAACCGCCATAAGATTAATTTAACCCCCAGATTACCACGTGGCTACGTTTAGATGTCCAATATGCGGGAGAGAGGTCAAGATAGAGCTGAGGATAGACAAGGAGCCGGTGGGCGGACTCCACGAGGTGTTAGTCCAACACGAGAGCCACTATGTAAAAGTATACATAGATAGGCAGGGCGTGGTGAGGAGGGCCTTCCCCGTGGAGCACTTCACCTCGGTGGACCCCCCGCTGTATACGGTATACATCTTCGAAGACAGGGCCGAGATCGTCGACGGCAGAGGCCACGTATACGTGGTGGAGCCCAACCAGCTGGCCGAAGTGGTCAAGAAGCTGGCTGGATAGTGGCGGCCGGTCTTAAAAACGGCGGCGTCGGCATTTAGAGTGGAGAAGATAGGCGTCGTGGTGAGATCCCCCTCTATATACCACTACATATTTAAGACGTTCCGAGGAGTGGAGCTAGACGTCGGCTCCTTCGTAGCTGTGGAGATCGACGGGAGGCGCGTCATCTCGCGTGTCGTCGCGCTGAGGTACAGAAACGCCGCCGCCGAGCCGCGCCTCATCTCACAATTCGACGACGCCGAGGCGGTGGAGGAGGTGAAGGAGGTGTTGGGCATAGAAGAGGCCTTGTACTACACGGAGGCCAAGGCCGCGGTTCTGGGGGCAAGGGAGGGCCGCCGGATCGTGCGGCCACAGAAGCCCGTCAAACCGCTGGCTTTCGTGTACCGAACCTCCAAGAGGGAGCTTGAGGAGTTTTTTGCCCCGCCTGACGAGGGCACCTACGTCACCATAGGCAGGATAAAGGGGACCGACATCCCGGCCTGGGTAGACGCGGAGAGGCTTGTGACCCACCACTGCGCCATACTCGCCAGCACTGGGGCGGGCAAAAGCTGGCTGGCGGGGGTCATAATAGAGAGAATCAGCGCCTTGGACATACCCATAGTCGTGGTCGACCCCCACGGCGAGTACTCAGCCATGTCTCAGCCCGCCTCCGAGGAGGGGAAGGCCGTCGCGGAGAAGGTCAAGATCTATGTAGTCGGCAAGGTGGACACCACGCCTATAGACGAGGCCTTCAGAAGGAGGTTTGGAAGGCCCAGGAGCTACACCAGAGTCGGCGTAAACCCGAGGACCCTCCCCCTCCGCACACTTGAAAAAATACTGGACAGCCTATACGGCCTCACAGACGCCCAGCGGAGGATACTGGAGGAGGGCTGGCAAGCCGCCACCAGCTACGGCGAGAGGCAACCGTTGACCACAGTTGAGGAGCTGATAAAGGAGGTCGTGGAGGGCGGTAGACACGCGGCGCCGCCGGGCTACGCCGGCGACATGGCCCTCCGGGGGCTAGAGGGGAGGCTCAGGACGCTCCTATACACAAGCCCGATCTTCATAACCAGATACGGCGAAACCTACCAGGGGGAGCCCATAAAGCTCCTCGACCCCCACTCCTACCTCACGACCCCCGCCATACACGTCTTCGACGTATCCGGGCTAGACAGCCTCGACCAGCAGATATTCCTGGCGGCCCTACTCGACCAGATGTACAGAGTGGCGGTGCAGAGGAAGAACCTAACGACCTTCATAGTGATAGAGGAGGCCCACAACTTCGCCCCGGCGGCCGCGGCCGTGAGCAAGAGCTACGTTGCAAAGATCGCCAGAGAGGGCAGGAAGTTCGGGCTTGGGCTCTGCCTAATCACCCAAAGGCCCTCCAAGCTCGACCAAGACGTGGCGTCGCAGGCCATGACGCAGATATTCAAGAGGATGATAAACCCACACGACCTAAAGTACGTAGCCTCCGTCGCAGAACACCTGGAAGACCCAAGGCCCCTGCGAACGCTAGACGAGGCGGAGGCGGTGGTGACTGGGGTGTCCGTGCCAGCCCCCCTGTTGGTCACGGTGGGGGAGAGGTGGACACACCACGGAGGCGCGACGCCAAAACTAAGGAGGGAGAGCCGTATCTGAGGAAAATACGAGACGGGAGCGATCGCCGTGACGGGGGAAAACGAGCGTTTACTTGATCTGCACCTGGGCCGGCTTGACCTCGATTATCTGGCCAGCGGCGATGGTTCTGCCCATGTCGCGGAGGGCGAAGCGGCCGAGCGGCGGGAAGTCGCTGAACTTCTCGGCGACCACCGGCTTAAGAGGCTTTATCTTCACCAGCGCCACGTCGCCCTGCTTTATAAACTGCGGCTTCTGCTCAACCGCCTGGCCGGTACGCGGGTCGAGCTTCGAGATCAGCTCTGTGATCTGGACAGGCACCGTGGCCGTGTGTATGTGCATGACTGGCGCGTAGCCCGGCCCTATGGCGGTGGGGTGCCAGAGGATTACTATACGAGCCACGATCTCCTCGGCCACCGTCGGCACGTTGTCCACCTTCCCCAACACATCTCCACGCTTCACGTCCTCCTTGCCGATGCCTCTAACGTTTACGCCGACGTTGTCGCCGGGCTGCGCCTGCTCCAGCTTCATGTGGTGGGTCTCGATAGATCTCACGTCGCCCACCTTGGCGGGCGGCACCACCACCACTCTGTCGCCTACCTTCAACACGCCGGTCTCCACCCTGCCCACCACCACCGTGCCGGCGCCGGTGATCGTGAAGACGTCCTGTATGGGCATCCTAAGCGGCTTGTCCGTCGGCCTCGGAGGCGGCTGGAACGTGTCCAACACCTCTAGGAGGGCTGGCCCGTTGTACCACGGCGTGTTGGAGGACTTGGCCTTGATGTTGTCGCCCTTGATTGCGCTTACCGGGACGAACTGGATCTTGGACGGGTCGTAGCCGAGGAGCTTCAGGAGCTTAGACACCTCCGCCTTCACCTGCTCGTACCTCTTCTGGTCGTAGTTCACGGCGTCCATCTTGTTCACGGCGACTACCAGCTGCTGTATGCCGAGCGTCCTTATGAGGAAGAGGTGCTCCCTGCCCTGGCCCTGGGGCCCTATCGCGGTCTCGAACTCGCCGGGGCGAGCAGATATCACAAACAACGCGGCGTCGGCCTGGCTCGCGCCCACTATCATGTTTTTCACGAAGTCTCTGTGGCCGGGCAGATCGATGATCGTGATGAAGAGCTTCCCCGTCTCGAAGCCCACGTGGGTGGCCTCGATGGTGACGCCGCGCTCCCTCTCCTCCTTGAACCTGTCAAGTATCCAGGCGAAGGCGAAGTCCTCCTTGCCCATCTTCTTCGCCATCTCCTCGATCTCCTTAAACGCCTTCTCGTCGACGTACCCCGTCTCATACAGCAGACGGCCCACCAACGTCGACTTGCCGTTGTCGACGTGCCCCACCACAGCCAGGTTCAAGTGTGGCTTTTGTAGAGCAGTTGGTTTTGGTGGCAGTACTATGGACGGCATAGGCGGCTTTATGCCCGTCCTTATAAATTTTTCGATTAGCGGTTCTAAAGTTTTAAAACCCGTGTAAAAATCCGCCCATGCCCCGTCCAGCCTATCGATCTAGAAGCGTCAGGAGAATAAAGGTGAGGACCCCCGGCGGAAGGACAGCGGTACACTACGAGAAGAGGGCAAAGGGCGCGCCGCGTTGCCCCATCACAGGCCTCGCCATCGGGGGCATGAACAAGAAGATCTACAGATTTGGCGTTTCCAACAGAGCGCCGACTAGGCCGTACGGCGGCGTTTTTTCACACAAGGCGTTGGCCAGGGCTATCCGCCTGGCCGTGAGGAAATAAGCCGTGGTTGTAGTAGCGGTATCTGGACAGCCGGGCAGCGGCAAAACCACCATAGCGCGGGAGGTCGCCAGGGTTTTAAAGGTACCGCTGGTGTCCTCCGGGACCATCTTCAGGGAGCTTGCGGCGAAGATGGGGATGGACTTGGTGGAGTTCCACAGATACGCGGAGACAAACCCGGAAATCGACAAAATGATCGACGCGCTAACCGCCGAAAAGGCGAAGGCAGGAGACGTGGTGGTGGAGGGCCACCTAGCCGCCTGGGTGGCCCGGCCCTACGCAGACGTCTGTATATACCTCAAGGCCTCTAGCGAGGTTAGAGCCAAAAGGGTCTCCATACGCGACAAGAAGAGCTTCGAGGAAGCCCTTAGAGAGGTGAGGGAGAGGGAGGAGCTAAACAGGAAGAGGTACCTATCTCTCTACGGCATCGACATCCACAACCTCACAATTTTCGACCTCGTCCTAGACACCTCCTACCTATCTATCAACGACGCAGTGAGGATAAGCCTAGACTACATATGCACGACGCTTGAAATCAAGTACTCGAAGAAGATCTGCTAAACGCGCGCCTCGCGTAATTATAACGATACAGTTGTATTGAACCCGCTACGAGATATACAATTAGCCTAGAGCCGTACCATCCATAAAAACCAGTGCGTTCTCGCCCATATGAAGTTCCTCCTGAGGTGTAGGCCCAACACGAAAAAGCCGCCTACGGGGAAGAAGGTCGCCGTTGTTGGGGCAGGCCCAGCCGGCCTCGGGGCGGCTGGGGTGCTCCTCTGCAATGGACACGAGGTGCACATCTACGACGCGTTGCCGGAGCCCGGCGGCCTCCTCATCTTCGGGATACCCTCCTTCCGGGTCCCCAGGGAGGGGGTGAGGGAGGGGGTCAAAGAGCTGGCGGAGGCAGGCGCCGTCTTCTACACGTCCACCTTCGTATACTGCGGCGAGAAGCCGCACGACCACGAGGCCCTCCGCCTCGTGAAACAGTTCGTAAGGCTTGAGGACCTCGTCGAGAAATACGACGCCGTGTTGATCACCACGGGGACGTGGCGGAGCAGAGAAATGGGCATACCCGGTGAGGACCTAGAAGGCGTCTACAAAGCCCTGGACTACCTCTTCAGAATCTATGCGAACCAGCTCGGGTACCTCCCCAGGGAGGAGGTCTACCCAACTGGGAGGAGGGTTCTGGTAGTGGGCGGGGGGCTTGTGGCAGTAGACGCGGCAATTGAGGCGAAGCTACAGGGGGCTGAGAAGGTCGTCGTGGCCTACAGACGGACGATCAACGAGGCGCCCGCCGGCAGATCCACCATAGAGAAGGAGCTGTTGGCCCGGGGAGTGGAGTTCAGGGAGCTCCTAACCCCGGTGGCCTTCCTAGGCGAGAGGAGGCTGGAGAGGGCCAGGTTCGTCAAGATGAGGCTTGGGCCGCCGGATAAGACGGGTAGGCCGAGGCCCGAGCCGGTGCCCGGCAGCGAGTTCGAGGAGGAGTTCGACACGGCGCTTGTGGCGGTAGGCGAGGCGCCGACGCCGCCGGGGAGGTGCCTAGGGATCGAGCTGAACCCAGACGGCACGATAAAGGTGGACGAGAAGATGCAGACGACGAAGCGGGGGGTCTTCGCGGCTGGGGACGTGGTGATCGGCCCCTCGCTGATAGGCAAAGCGCTGAGCTCAGGTATGAAAGCCGCTCAACACATCCACGAGTTTCTCACCTCTTCCTAGCGACGACCATCGCGTGGGCGGTGTCGTAGGGCTCCAGGTGGACGGTTTCGAGGATCTCGAAGCCCCTCTCCTTGAGCGTATTTATCTCCTGTTTAAAGGTCTCCGTCGCCGGCGCCGTCACGTCGATGCTCATGGCCTTGATCACAAGCATAACGTAGCCGCCGGGCTTTAGGAAGTAGTCGGCGTTGTCGGCCAGTATCTTGGCTTGGGCGGGCTGCGCCACGTCGATATACGCCACGTCAACGCCTTTTACGTAGTGGGCGTACTGGTAGGGAAACCTCGCGTCTCCCAGTATCGGCACCACGTTCCTCCTCCCCTGGTCCACAAGCTTCTCCATGAACTCCCTGAACACACGCGGCGAGAACTCCACCGAATATATCAAGCCCCTCTCCCCCACGATATCGCTCATGTGGCTGGGGGTCGTGCCGGAGGCCGCGCCTAGGTACAGAATATGAGTGCCCTCCTGGATGGGGACGAACTTTATCCCGTTCGCTATAGCCGCCGCCAGCTTCGACCTGTAGGGGTTCCACTCCCTGTACTCCGCCCCGCCCCACTTGACCAACCTCTCCCCGTACACCCTCTTCCCAGGCGTGAGGTTCCTAGTCGCCAGGCGTTCCGAGCCGTCCTCGAACTTGAGGGCGTAGACGCCGAAGTGGCGCTCGTGAGGTCTCACCTCGACCACCTCTATAGACATAGTGCTCCCCCTCGCCGCGATTTATATACTTATCGCCTCAACGGCGGCCCCTCCGCGGAGGCGGCCTCCTCTCTCCTCCCCTCCTAGGCGGAGGAGGCGGCGGGGGCGTCTTGGCGGAGGGCTGCTGCTGCGGAGCCTTGGGGGGAGGCTTGGCATAGAGCGTTTTTATCTCCTGGATCCTCTTCATTAGCTCCTCCTTCAGCCGCGGCGCTATGAAGTTGCCCGTGAAGGCGTCTGCCTTTGCCGCAATTGCCAGCTTGGCGGCGAGCGCCCTCGCGATCTTGCCCCTCTGCCACCTAGGCGATCTGAAGATCTCCGGGTACTGGAATATCACGCCGTGTTTAGGCGGCTTGCCCCCCGTGCGCAGAGCCCTAAAGAGTGCTTTCTCAGCCCCGAGGACCTGTATCGTAGACGCCGGGAGGAACGCCATCCTCGTGAGCCCGCCGGCCAGCTTGATCAACCTAGCCCCCAGCAACGGCCCCACAAGCTCCCTTATGTTGGGCGCCACCTCCTTCATAGCCTCGTCGATGTAGTTGGCGAGGCTCTCCCTATACGCGTCGAGCTTCAGGTAGGCCTCCGCGTAGGACTTGAGCTGCGCCAGGTCCCACTCGGACATCTCCGCGCCTATGCTCTTCCTAGCCGACTCAACGATCCTCTTCACCCTCTCCTCCGGCATCTCGGCCGCGATCTTCCTCAAGCTCTCCTCCGTGATGCCGGATCTGTGGCCGATGTGGTAGACTATCTTCACGTACTCCCTGTTGTCTCTAACCAGCTCCTCCAGCTCGGGGAAGTGGAGACCGTACCACTCCCTAATCCTAGAGGCGATTAAGTTCAAGATCTTGTCGACGTCGTCGAGCGTGCTTATGGCCTGCGCTATGAAGAGATCCCTCTTCTCCACCGCCTGCCTCAGCTTCAGCCTAGTCACTAAATCGCTTACCTCAAACAGGAAGGAGCGGTAGTCCTCCCAGCTCAGCCCAACGGCCTGCAGATACCTTGGGAAGTTCTGCCTAAACGCCACGAGGACGGGCGACGGGCTCTCGGCAACGATCTCAGCCCCCTTTACGGCCGAGACCAGCTTCCTCGCCAGCTCCGGGTCCTCCACCACCACCTTGGCCCCCCTGTCCCTCAGCCTCTCCACCAGAGAGACAAGCTCAGGGACGTAGTTGGACTTCTCAAGCTCCAGCAACCTGGCGGCGATGGCCTCAGGCCTCCTCTCGTACAGCTCTTTATCCACCAGGTTCCCCCCCTCGTCCACGGCGAAAAACCCCAGCACGTCCGTAGCTATGTAAACTTTCGCCATTGGCCCTTTAGAAGAGTGCCCTTAAAAATGTATCTCAGAGATGGCGCGTTTGACGTCCTCCACGTCTACCCTCCCCCTGTACCTCCTCATGACCTCCCCCAGCGCCTTCTCCCTCCCCACAGCCTTCACCACCTCCTCCACCACCTTCTTCACCTCGTCGTAGGGCATCCTCAGCAGCCCCAGCCTCCTCGCCGCCTCCTCGGCGGATTCGCCGGCCTTCATGTTCCTCAGCACCTCCTCCACGGCCTCCTTCGTGATGACCCTCTTCGCCAAGGCGTCTAGGACAGAGGCGATCTTCTCGTCGGTCACCTCCACCCCCTCCCTGGCCAAGGCCTTGGAGACGTTTAGGAGGATCGTGGCTATCTGCTGAGGCGGCACCTTGTACTTCGCCACGAGGTCTTCGAACTTCTCCAGGTGGGGGGATTTTATCAACTGAAGCGCCATATCTCTGCTCAAGCCCATCGACGTCAGCTCGGCAAGCTTCCCCTCGATGCTCGCCTTCGCCACCTCCTCGGCCTTCCTCAAAATCTCGAAGGTTATCTTCACAGGCGGGATGTCGGTCTCCGGGTACATCCTAGCGGCGCCCGGCCTAGGCCTGAGAAACCGCGTTGTGCCATCTGGGTTAGCCCCCCTGGTCTCCTCCGGCACGCCGCGCGGAGCCGCGTTAAGCCTCTCCGCCACTACCGCCGCCGCCTCCGCGAGCTCCCTCTCGTCTGTGCCCATAAGGAGGACGAAGGACTCCGCGCCCGCCCTAGCCGCCACCTCCCTCACCTCCTCCGCCGTAATGCCGTATCCCGGCAGCTCGTCGCTGTGGAGGAGGCCGCCGAGCTCCGTCCAAGCCCTCACGTAGTCCGCCAGCTCTGTGCCGAAGCGTCTGCCCGGCTGCACCTCGGCCCCCAGAAGCTTCTGGAAGCCTGGGGTTTTCAAAGCCACGACGCGCCCCCCCGCCTCAAGCACCCTCTTGACCACCTTCGACTTCGTGTTGGCGAAGGCCTGCGTGACGTCCACAAGGGAGGGCTCCACCCTGCCCACCCCCCTCCTCTTGAGCTCCTCGGCGATCCTCAGAAGGTTGAGCTGCCTCTGCACCTCGTACTCTATGACCTTCGGTATTAGGGAGAGGTCGGGCACCCCCTTGATCTCCGTCTTGGCGCCCCCAGCGATGGAGACGTTTACGTCTTGCCTAACCGTGCCGAGGCCCCTCTTGGCCCTCCCCGTGATCTTCACGCTGTATCCAATTATCCAGGCCACCTCCTCCACCTGCTGCGGCGTGTACGTCATAGGCTCCGTCGCGATCTCTATGAGGGGTACGCCCAGTCTATCGAGGCGGTAGATAACCGTCTTGCCCTCCTCCGCTATCTTCCTAGCGGCATCTTCCTCAAGAGCTATGGTCTCCACCCCGATGTCGTAGCCCAGGATCTTGGCCCTGCCTCCGTAGGCCACGAGCATGGTCCGCTGGAAGCCGGACACGTTGGAGCCGTCGACGACGGTCTTCCTCATGACGTGGATCTCGTCGAAAAGCTTCGCGTTGAACATCTTCGCCACGGCGACCGCCGTCGCCAGAGCCTCCTCGTCGGGCAGATGAGGTGGCTCCTCGTCCAGCTCCACTAGGCATGTGGTATCGCGGTAGCCCTCGTAGACGTAGCGCCTCCTCTTCCTCACCTCCCACATCACGGCGGGGTCCACGGCGCCTAGCTCGCTCACGGAGACGTGGAGCCTCCTCTCGAGGCGGAAGTGAGGCTCGTCGTCTCTCAACACGGGCGGGCAGTGGCAGAAGAGCTTCCTCCTGGTGTTCAGCTGTATGTGTATCTCAAGGCCCGTCTTAAGCCCAAGCGATCTGTAGTCCACGTGGCGATATAAATACCGGTTTTAAATATGTCGTGCGGAGGAGGCGGTGGAGCCAGCACTTCCTCAGAGATCCCTCGGCGGCGCGGTACATAGCCGAGTTGGTCCCCCCAGGCCTCGACGTCTTGGAGGTCGGGCCGGGCAGGGGAGCCCTAACTATCCCCCTGGCCGAGAGGGCCAGGACGGTCTACGCCATAGAGGTCGACAGGCGCCTCGCCGAGCTCCTCCGAAAAACCGCTCCCCCCAACGTCGTCGTAATCGAGGGGGACGCGCTTGAGGTGGAGTGGCCCAGGGCGGACTACTTCGTCTCAAACATCCCCTACTCCATCACCTCCCCCCTCCTCATGAAGCTGGCCAGACACAGGATGCCCGCCGTCGTGACCGTCCAGAGGGAGGTGGCGGAGAGGCTCGCGGCAGCGCCCGGCGGGGAGAACTACGGCAGGCTGACGGTTGCCGTCCAGTGCCACTACGAGGTGGAGGTGCTGAGGACGCTACCGCCGCGCGTCTTCCAGCCGCCCCCAAGGGTCTACTCCGCCGTCGTGCGCCTCACCCCCAGACCGCCCTGCGTAGAGGACTTCGACGGGTTCCAGCGCTTCACCGCCTGGCTCTTCTCGGCGCGGCGCAAGACCCTCCGGCGGCTTGGGCTCGGGGAGGGGGACAGGCGAGTGTACCAGCTCTCCCTCGAGGAGATCGTGGAGCTGTACAAAAAACATATGTAGCGGCGCCGCCCTCCGCCTATGCCTCTTTTGAAGCTGGTGTTCCTCGGCACAGGCGGGGCCGTGCCTAGGTCGGACAGGACGCTCCCAGCCATATACCTCGAGGACTGGCTCGGCCACAGGTTCCTCCTAGACGCGGGGGAGGGGGCGCAGTATAGGCTACTGCAGATCGGCGTGTCGCCGGCCTCCCTAACCGCCGTGGCCATCACCCACCAGCACGAGGACCATACCCTCGGCCTGCCGGGACTCGTCATAACCAGCAGGTTCCTCGGGGGGCGAACCGCCGTGTTGGCCCCCCGGTCGATGCACAAGGCGCTGGAGGCGCTGGGGGTAGAGGTGATGGACAGCTACGGCGGGGACCGCCTCAGGGTCAGCTGCGTCGAGGTGTGCCACACCGTGGACGCCTGCGGATGGCTCTTCCAGTGGGACGTGGGCTACAAGCTGGATCTCTCCAAGGCGGCCGGCCTCCCCCGGTGGGCGCTCACCAGCTTGATAAGGGGGAGCCCCGTGGAGGTGGGGGGCCGGCTGATCAAGCCGGAGGACGTGGCGGAGCCTGGACACAAGCGGCTACGCCGCCTGCTCTACACGGGGGACACGGCGCCTTGCCCAGAGATGTGGAGGAAGGTGGGCGAGGTGGACGTGTTGATACACGAGGCGACCTTCGCAGACGACGTGGAGCCCCAGAAGGCCCACGAGGAGGGCCACTCCACGGTCGCCGACGCGGTGGAGGCCGCGAAGGCCCTCAACGCCGGCGTGCTCATCCTCACCCACGTCAGCTCTAGGTACCCAGACAAGAGGAGGCACAGGGAGCTCGCGGCCTCCGTGAAGCCCCCGCCCCACGTCTACGTGCCGGAGGACTTCGACACCGTCCTCGTCAGACTTTAGCCGCCACGTACACCACTGTGGTGGCCAGAGGCGCCAGCCTCCTCAGCAGGTCGAACTTCTCAAAGGCCTTCAGCCTAAACCGCCTCTGCAACAGCCTAGAGGGGAGAGGCGGCACGAGGTATATGGGGCGGGCGTCCACCACCTCCAGCCCCGCCCTCCTCAGCGCCGATTTTACGTAGAAGTAGGAGTAGTAGTTGAAGGGGAGCTCCCCATCCGCGGACTCCCACACCCCCCTTACCACGCCCCGGATAAGGGCGTCCCTCAGCCGCCCCAGCCCCTGGAAGAGCAGGTACTCATACAGCATGTCTAGACACACGGCGTTGTCTATATCGGCGATAAAGAGCCCCCCTCTCCTCAGCGCGTGGGCCGCCGCCGCGAAGGCCTTCTCCAAATCGCCGAGGTGGTTGTAGACGCTCCCCAGCGCCGTGACGGCGTCGTAGGCCCCCGCCCTCACGGGAAGCGACGCCGCGTCCCCCTGCGCCTTATCGCCGCACCGGCACGCCTTGAGGGACTCCCCCGATATGTCCAGAGCCGTGACGCGGGCGCCCCTCGCCTGCATGTACAAGGTCCAGAACCCCGTGCCGGCCCCCACGTCTAGAACCCGCATGCCCCTCCTGATGTAGAGGTCGAGGACCTCCCCCAGCTTCCTATACAGCGTCCTGTAGTACCACGTCCCCAGGTACTTATCGCCGTATGCGCGGGCCACCGAGTCGTAGTACTCCGCGACGGCCTTCGCGGCGGGCGGCCGAGAAGGCTGGGCGGGCTTCACCTCGGCTCTATCCTGAAGTCCACCGACAGCTTCCTCCGGAGCTTCTCCAGCTTCGTCACCCCCCTCGAGAGGACAACGCCGAGGTACTCCTCGGGCACCTTGATCACGATGAGGCCATCCCTCTCCTCAAGCTTGATCTCGCCGGGGGGCACGTAGCGCTTCAAGGCGGACACCACCATGGAGTATATCTTGCGGCTCGGCGCCCTCTCCTCGCCCCTCTTCACCGGCACCACGAAGGTCTCCTCGCCGAAGACGTAGATCTCGTACTCCACCTCGTCCGTGAGGAAGTCCTTGACCAAGATAACCGGCCGGGCGAGGTCCTCCTCCCTCATCCCCGCCGGCACCTTCACCACCATGGAGAGGGCGTATATCTTCTTCACCTCGCCGTCTTTCATGAAGATCACCGTGTCGATTATGGAGGGGATCATGCCCAGCTCCACCCTCCTGATGAACCTCTGGACCGCGTCTATAGGCGAGGTGGCGTGGACGACCCCCACCATCCCCACCCCAGCAAGCCTGAGGTCCACGTAGAGCTGGAAATCCGCCGTGTCCCTCATCTCGTCGAAGATGGTGTAGTCGGGCCGCGACAGGAGGAGGATGTCGTGCACCTCCTCAGACGTGGCCAAGTTCTTCGAGATCTGCGTAATGGCGGGGCTCAGCACCATATCCCTCGGCGACTCCAGCGTCTTCACGATCTTGCCCTTGCTCAGGTAGAACTCCGCGAGGGCCTGGGCGAAGGTGGTCTTGCCCGCCCCAGGCGCCCCCGCGATCAGTATCCCCTCGGCGCTTTTCTCAAGCCGCTCGACCACCTTCCCATCGAGCCCGTAGTCCCATATGCTCTTCCGCACCACGGGCTTCGCCGCCGTGATCTCAAGCCTCTCCGAAACGGGGGGAAACACTATGATGATCCTCAGATCCTTATGCTGGATGATCAAGGAGTGGGGCCGCCTGATCTCCACCCTCGTCCTAGGGCTGAGCCTCGCCGCCTCCGACACCAGCTCCCTCACGATCACGTCAAGTTGCCTCCTATCCAGCGGCTCCGGCGACAGCTGGACAAACCGCCAGCTCCCCGGCCGCCCCACCTTCCCATACGGAGGAAGCCCCTCCTTCAAGTGGACAGACATGACGTCCTTTGAGAAGAACCTCTCTATGGCCAACACCTCCCGCGGCCTCCCCAGGAAAAGCACCTTGACCCCCTGCACCGCCGCCGCATCCCTCGCCAGCTCGTCGCTCGTGACGTAGACGCAGCCGTTCTCCCTCGCAAAACGCCTCACGTAGGCGTCCAGCTCCTCCTCCGCCTCCACCCTCCTCCCCACAGACACCACCTCCACCTTCAGGAAATCCCCCAGCCCCAGCTTCTCCACAGACTCGAAGAGGTCCCTCAGCTCCTCCATCCCCACCAGCCCGATCCCATCCCCCCTCCTAGCCAGCGACGCGAAGTGCTCCACCATCTCCGACAGGAGGAAGAGGGTCCCCCGTATCCTCCCCCCCAACACGGCCTCCTTCAAAGAGCCGTCCAACACCACGGAGCTATCCGCCACGTACTTCTCCACCGGACCCAACATACACTCTATATATAAGATTTTACAGACACTGTGCACTACCTAATAACCACCGTCCCAGGCCTCGAGGACATAGCCGCCGAGGAGCTGGCCGAGAGGCTACACGCCAGGCGGGCAAAAGCCATATACATGACCGGCAGAGTCGCCGCCGAGATAGACGCGCCCCCCGCCCACCTCTACAAGCTGAAAACCGCCGAGAGATTCGGCATCCTCCTAGGGGAAGGCACGGCCCAAACCCTCCAAGACGTAGTCGCCCTGGCGGCAACACACCTCCCAAAGGCGGAGAGGTACCTCACCAGAAACACCACAGCCGGCATCCGCTGCGAAAGAGTAGGCCAGCACCCCTTCACCTCACGCGACGTGGAGAGAGAGGTGGGGAGGTGGCTAAAGGAGAGGGGGTACGTCATAAGCCTAGTCGACCCAGACGTCGAGATAAACGTCGACGTAGTACACAACTACGTCACGGTGTGGATCACCGTGGCCAAAAAAAGCCTCAAAGACAGGCCCTGGCGCGCCTATGAGCACTACGCCAGCCTAAACCCCATAATCGCCCACGCCATGGCCAGACTCGCCAAGCCGGCCCCCGGGGAGACCATATGCGATCTGACATGCGGCGGCGGAACCATAGCCGCAGAGGCGGCCGAATACGCCCCCTGGGCCAGATACATATGCGTAGACATATCCCTAAAACACATAAAAGGCGCCGCCTTAAACACGGCCCGCTACCCCCAGGTGGACCTCCTCTGGTTCGACTCCACCAAACTACATAGAGCGGTACGCCCCATATGCGACAAATACATATTCAACCCCCCATACGGCTTCAGAATACCCGGCAAGATAGGAAGGCTATACCGCCTCCTCGGAAAAGCCATGCGCAAGCTCACCCGCCACTGCGCCACCTACGTCACAATAACCCCCAGACACAAAACCTTCACAAGCCAAGTAGGAGGCGAGATAATCATGAGAAGAGTCATATACCAAGGAGGCCTATACAGCAGCATCATAGTGGGGAGAATATGCCCCACCTCCCCCTAACTCTCGTGGCCGCCTGGGGACTCGGTGGCCCGCCCCGCACACGCCGGGACGGGGAGACGGCCCACCCGGGGGACCCGGCGTCGAACGATTTTCGCCGTCTCCCGCCCCCGTCAACCGCCCCAGGGCCAGACGCCGTTCATGTGAAGAGTGTAGCTACGAGGTTAAGGGAGGCATGGGCGAAGGTCGGGCTTGCCGTCGTGGCGGCAAGCGATGCCGCGTCGACTCCGCCGAATCCCACGCGCAGAAGGCGCTAGCCGCCGTCCAGAATCATCTTCGCCGCGCTCGGCCAGTACATTGCCAACACGGAGGCGGCGTATTCTACGGCCGCGGCGGCTTCCCAGGCGCGTATCCGGCCGCTCCTCGACGAAAAGCCACGGTATCTCCACCTTCAACGTTCTGTATACTTGGCTCATATGCGTAAAGGGCGCGAGGGGGAAAGCTAGGCGTCGAGGTTTGAGCGAGTAGGGCGCCGGAAAGCTGACGCTGGGTAAACGGGGAAGCCGCGGTCAGCATCCGCCCGGCGGCGCTGGCGGTGTGCACGGTAGCTTCACGCCTCCCCCCGCCCGCCACTACAAAAAGCCGGAAATACCCTTTCAACTATTTTGACTCAACTGCCTGACGGCGCCGTCGGGCGGTTGAGTCGGGAGCGCTGTTGTGAAGAGGCCGCGTTAGAGCCGCCTCCGCCGAGCCCCGCGGCAAATCGGCGCTACACCTCACGCGCAGCTCTACAGAAATCGCGCCTGAATAAGTAGACCAAGCCAAGCGATACAGGGTATAACACAAACATAAGCAATATATTAATTATATCGCGACTTATATCGCGATCAGAAAAAGACGCCGCCGTCGTATAAGCTAGGAACACGAATGTGGTGCCGTCAGGGCCGCAGTATGCTAGAGCTACATAATACAGCACCAGGAAAACGGCTGTGTGAAGCAGAAACACGAGCATATCAAACTTGCCAGTAAAGACAAAATAAGAGAAAAATGAAATTGGAATAATAGGCACTAAAAAATATGCTATTTTACTAACAGAATGTCTCCCTGTGAGACGACGTTCAGATTGGCCCATATCCGCATGTGGCACGGAGGTGAATAGCCAGAAGCATCCTCTTAACTATTTCGGCTCACTTGCCCGACGGCGCCGTCAGGCGGGTGAACGTTTCAACTCCGGCGGAGGGCCAGAGCGCGCCGGGCCGCGGTCGTGGTGAGCGCGGAGGAGGACAGGGTGAACCCGAGAGACCTCGCGGAGAGGCTGGAGTCCGAAGGCCTCAGGGGGCTGAGGGGGGGCTGGCGCAACTACACGGACTGCCGTATATGGAGGAGCGCCTGCCTTCAGCCGTCTGCCCCAGATGCAACGCTAGGATGGTTGAGGAAAACGGCCGCTTCATGCGTTGTCCCGCCTGCGGCTTCAGAGCGCACCGCGACAACGTGCCGGTGATATGGGCAGAAAAACGCTACTGGGAACTCCTCCAGAAGACAAATCAACAAACTTTTTCGGCGACCATCACATTCTTAACCTCGTAACCACCTCTCACCCATGAACGACGCACGGCCCCCTGGGGGCGGTTGGCGGGGGCGCCAAACTGTTGTAAAAACAGGCGACTCGCGGCCGTCCCATGACCCGCCCCCTTGCCCCGGTGTACCCGGGGCGGGCCCCTGAGTCCCCCCGGGAGGGGCCAGGAAGAAGATAGGGGGACGTATAGAGCCATCTCGTCAGGGCTATGAAGGCGGCCCGGGCGCCGAGCGCAGAGGCTGGCGCCTATACGAACTCGACGCCGTCTGTCTTGGTGAGGGTTACGCGGTAGAGGTAGTCCATCTGCCTGAGGGCGGCGGCGTAGTCGAACTCGTTCAGCGCCGCCACCGCGTCGACGGGCACCACCACGTCGTAGAGCCTCAGCCTAGCGCTGGCCACCGTGTGGAGGACGCAGATGTTGGCCACGGTCCCCGTCACCACCAGGTGCTGGACGCCGTACATCCGGAGTATGTGGTCGAGGGGCGTGCCGAAGAAGGCGTCGTACCTCATCTTCTCCACCACGACGTCCCCCTCCCTGGGCTTCAGCTCGTCTACGATCTCCCAGCCCCAGGTTCCCCTAACGACGTGGGGCCCCCAGATGGGGAACTCCACCGGGTCGTCCCCGTAGTGCGTGTCCTTTGTGTATATCACCCGCACGCCGCTCCTCCTCGCCCTCTCCAGGAGGGAGGCGATCCTCGGGATGATCTCGCGGGAGGAAGGCGCGTACAGCCTCCCGCTGGGGTGGGCAAAGTCGTTCTGCATATCCACCACCACCACAGCCGTTTTGCCAGAGGGGAGCGAGACCCTATCCACCACGTTCACCCTGGGCACCCGCACCACCTCCGGCAACATGAAAAAGCCCCGAAGCACATTTAAATACGTTCAAACGGCCAGACGTGAAGGAGGTGGTATACACGGAAAACGCCCCCAAGCCCATCGGCCCCTACTCCCAGGCGGTCAAGGCAGGCAACATGCTCTTCGTATCAGGCCAGATACCGGTAGACCCAAAGACGGGGGAGGTGGTGAGAGGCGGAATAAGAGAGCAGACCAAACAGGTCATGGAGAACATAAAAGCCGTGCTGGAGGCCGCCGGCTACAACCTGGAGGACGTCGTCATGGCCTTCGTCTTCCTCGCAGACCTAAGCACGTTCCAGGAATACAACGAGGTCTACAGCCAGTACTTCAAAAAGCCCCCCGCCCGCGTCACGGTACAGGCAGCCCGCCTGCCGAAAGACGTATTAATAGAGGTGGCGGTAATAGCCGTGAGGTGACGACGACTCGCAGCGCTGAGAGGTGAAGACGAACCGGGTTCCGACCACCTTCATAATCGGAGGCGGGAGGGAGGCCATGCACTGCGCCAAGAAGATAGGCGCGGTGCACATAGACCAATACGCGGAGGTCAACCCAGAGGAGGTAGACGGCGGGATCCAGGCACACGTCGAGGACCCAAACCTCGCCATCCTCCTCCTAGACGCCGCCGAGAAGATATACCTCTACCCCGAATTCGCCCAGCTACTCCCCAGCCTCCCCCGGGACAGGGTAGTCGTGGCGGCGCCGGAGGGCCACCCCCTCTGCGCCGAGTATAGATGCGGAAAGCCCTGTTCATAGCCACCACATCCCTCACGAGGTCAGGCGTCGAGGCCTGCGCAGACTTCCTAGAGGCAACCGCACCTAGACTCGGCGAGTTCTGGCTACCGCTCCCCAGGGAGCTCTGCGCCGGCCGGCCAGTAGACCTAGGCCCCCTGGAGAGGTACCTAGAGCCACTCCTAGCCCTCTACCACGAGGTAGAGGCAGACTGGCGTTGCTACGGCTCCGCAGAGGACCTCCGGCGGAGGGAGATGGCCACGGCCAAGCTAGCCGCCCTGGTCATAAAGGCGAGGGTATATGGGAAAATCGACCTAAGGGAGTGGGACACCTACTTCAGCCGCCCGCCGAGCCCCCCGCCCACCCCCTCCCTTGTCTTCGGCACCGTGGGAGGAGAGGAGCTCGTGATATGCGGAGCCCACCCACCCAACCCAATAGAAGCCGCACACGAGCTGTGGCACACCCTCACCCCACAGAAGAAGACAGAACTAGCCACGTGGATCACCAAATTCATAGCACATATAGTAGACAGCATAAACCTCGACGAGGCATACCACAAACTCATAAGAGAAGGCTGGGAAAACACATACAAGACAATACTAGGCAACTCGAGGCCACAGCCAAAGTGGTGAGAAAAACAAATAGACCAAAACAGCCCACACCACTCCCAAACTCTCAGGAACGAAAAAAGGGTAGGGAATTCCTATTAACTACCAAATATATGGCCTAACTATAGCGACAGGTACGTTGTAGTACTTATCTTCCATTTTGATATAGTAGTTTTCAAGCTCATAATAAAATGGCGACCAATAAACATTGGTTTTTGCAATAATATCTAACGTAGCATAATAACTAAATACATCAATTCTTGATGTGCCCACGGAGACGCCTACACTTAAACTATCAAGTCCCTTTGAAATGCGATCAGGCAGGACAACGCCCCTCTTGAGAATAACCCAGTTAATAACAGCCCCGGCGGGTATGCCTATGGCAAAGTAGTTGCTCGACTGCGAGCTCGACACAAGAGTTTTCCAACTAATTGAATAGTAATCAACATAGTAATCCGGTAGCCATCTTGTATTTACCTTTCCCAACTGGTAGAGTTCCAACATAGATTGGTATAGATAGCCAAGTTTATCGTCCCGGCTGTAGGGGCTGTTGCTAACCTCGGCGTAAAGGAGGAAGGAGTCTCCGCCCCAAAGCCCAGCCAGCCAGACACCCCACGCCTCTACTGACGTAGGCGTCCACTGGCCGCAGTAGACGGCTCCCGAGGGGGAAATGTAGCACCACCTCTCCTCTAAAACGTATTTCACCGCTCTGACATCCCCCACAAGACCTGTAGCCAGAATACTATCACCGGCATAGTAAGAATTAGCCGGCGTAAACATAGATGTTCCAGAGTAGCATACCGCAGATGTACCCGGAGCAAAACGACATGAAAGATCTAGTAATATCTTCTTTGTCTGCTGGCCAAGCACAATTTCGAATCCTGGGCCTATAGCCTGGACTTCAAAGTCGTTGTTATTAACATCTTTTTTAAATACTGCAAATGACATTTCAAATGAAATTGATGTTGTAGTTTGAGAATTTAGATCTATATGGTGTTTATGCAGGACTGCATATATATATTTACTGTCATAGCTATCTACTCTCGTTATGAGGAGCGGTACGCCTTCTGCAGATGAGGAGTAGGTCTCTGTTGCTCTATATCTGTAGCAAGTGGTGTGGCCTATGGGCGAGACGCAGCCCATATCCATCGTGTCTGGCGGCGTATTTTGGGCATTTGCGGCTTGGGCTACGTCGCCGGCGGCGTTCGGCGGCCTGCCTGTGTCTACCTTGACTTTGAACCTCGGCTTAAATTTAACCTTCGCCACGACTTCTCTGCCCACCGCCTCGCCGGGGCCCACCGGGATGGAGATTATGTCTGTGAGGAGGTAGGTTTCGTTCCCCTGTTTTTCAATAGTTGTGATAAACGCCACAATGCCGAACCTCACCTCGTTTGGCTTGTAGCCAAGTTTTTTCGCCAGCTGGGCGGCCTCGGCCACGTACTCGCCGATTGCGATCCTGCCCCTCCCCCTCCCCTTCACCACACCGATATCCCTAAATTTGTCAACAGCGGGGCCGCTTAGAAACGCCGTGAAATCTACAGGCCGCCCCTCGCTGTCTACAACTTCCAAGACCAGATCTGCACCACCGCTAGGAGCTAGGTAGGCGACAACCCTCCCGTCTTTACTCTGGTAATAAGGCGCCGCTTTAAACGCGCCGGCGGTTAAAGCCACGGCTACCACCACTGCCACAAATGCGGCGAGGAGCGCCGCCAGCTTGAGTATTCGGCTTCTATGAGCCATAGTGACCGTCGTGCCGGGCCATATAAACCCTGCATACTCCAAGTCTACAACAGCAGCGGAGATACAACGTAAAACGCGGCGGAGAAATGTGCGTAGCCTGTGAAAGTGGACAGCTGACCCGCCTCCCCGCCTGAAGGGCGGGGCTTTCGGTTGTAAAAACCCGATTAGCTCGTGGCCGACGTCCCTTAAGCATATCACGGAGCGGGCCTTCTACGGCCATTGTCTTATCATCCAACGCCTATCGTCGGCGTCGCTTATGGGGTGGCCGTATCCCTCGGCGCTACGTTGCGCCTCTCCCGATCTCCACGCCTAGAGCCGACGTCCTCGTTGCCTTGGTGAACACAGGCAGCGTCGTAAGGACTCCCAGGGACGTGTGATGACTATTCTTTACAACCCGCCAGGTGGGTAGACGGTAGACCTACGGCCGTTGGGGGGGTCTTGAAATCGCGCTGTGGGCGCCTGGGCGGCTTAGAGATGATGAAGGCTCCGTCGAGGGGAAGATGATTATCGACGTTTGAAAAAGCGTTGGTTGCCGCTATTAAGCCCTCGCTACAACAGAAAGCCCCGCCCTCTAGGGCGGGGAGGAGGTCATTTCCGTCTGCGGAGATATATAGCTACTAGTGGTACAAGTGCTGCCAACACGGCGGCCGCCCATAGAGGCGGCGCATCGCGGGGCTCTCTAAATTCGTAGCCAGTCTTAGGCCAGAATTCCACTATCAGCGGCGACTTGCAGTACCCAGAAAGCTCGACGAAGCGCCTCACTATTTTTTCCGCCGTCTTTTCATCCGGCGGCCTCGTGCCGTTGGGGTACGGGAAGACGAATACCCGGGGGCCTGCGGAGGATAGTGTAAAGAGGTGGATAATGCCCTCAACTCCTCTCTCTGTTTTTCTCACAGTCCCCATCTCCTCCTCTAGTCGCATTGCGGCGTTTCTGAGCCTCTCATTCTCCTCGTCGCCCCCCGCCCAATATGGGCCCACAGTTACGATAGCCGAGAAGTCGCCTATCCTCTCTTTAACCGCTTTGATTATCCCCTCCGCCTCGGCGGAGCTTATAGTATCTATAATGAGGGGGTCGCCGCGCCGTAGTAAGACTTTGACCTTCGGCGTCTTCATCACAACCCGATCAATCACTGCAATTTCCCGTCGGCCACTCTGCGCAGTCCCATTTCCGTTAAGCCCCTTGGATGGGTCTCTATAGACTTCCAACCCAAGCGCCCTGCCTACAGCAACCTCAAGCTCTGTATAGTTGCGAGCGGCTACTTTCACGATCTTAGATACTTGATATGCCCCCCTACCTGCGTCCGAGACCCCGTAGATGCTGACCTCCACCTCCACCTCTGGACCCACGAGAGGTAGAACGGCGTCCACAAGCTCTTCAAAGCTGTGTGATGGGAACGGCGGCAGAGGCCTCTCCATCCTTGAGAGGAACAGCATGGGGGTTGTGTCGTTGAAACTCCTCGCCACGTAGACATACGCCGAGCATGCACCCAAGTCAAACACATAGGTAGGCCTTAGGACGTCCGTCAGCGCTGTCAGGTTCTCCACCACAACCGAGCCACGTTTCTCAATAAGCGACGCGGAAGACGCAAACACGGTTGCCAACGCGACAAGCAACACAACCCCCGCCAGCCTGAATATTTGAGTTAGAATCACGCCCGCCGCTGTGCCGGGATATATAAGCTTTGCATACTCCAAGTCTACAACAGCGGCGGAGATACAACGTAAAACACGGCAGGAAAACTGAGCAACACGTCGGCAATCGCCCATAAACACCTGCCTTCGCTGAGGATCATACCGGTAAAAAAGCCCTGGCCGGGATTCGAACCTTATCCCAAGCCCCCCTTGCGGGGGCTCGACGGAACCACCTAGACACCTCGGCCTCGAGGGGGCGCTGGTGAGGGCAAGCGGATTCCCGAGCTGGGCACCATGGCCGAGGTGGCTAAGGCGCACGGCGTGTCTCAGAGCCGAGGTTCACAAAAGCAGGTCCTCTGGCTGAGGGCTGGCTACACCAGGGGGGTGAGGGTTGAGGTTTTGGTAAACGCCACCGGGCTGGGACCCTACAACGCCGCCCGCCGCCGCGAGGTGTCGCAGAAGGCTAAGTCCGAACAGCCACGTTGACGACACGATTTAAACCGGCGGGGCCGCGTCCACGCCGGCAGGCGCAGATGTGGCACCTCCACACCTGGGCCTCAGAGGGATGACCCCCTCCCCGCCCTGAAGGGCGGGGCTTGTTGTTTGCGTTGCCACAAAGCGTTAGGTGTGGCCGAAGTTTAAAAGCCACGCGGCCTCTACGCCGCCGTTAGCAAAATTTTTAAATATAGACGACACTCTGTTTGTGGAGGAGCTTCCGCGAGAGGTGGAGCTTCTGCTCGAGGCGTATAGGGAGGCTAAGAGGCCCCAGATCAAGATAGGTTACATCAGGGTGAAGAGGGTGGTGGGTGTTTTCTATGGCGTTGAGGGTGAGGATAAGACTTAGGGCCGGAAGGCGCGAGGTCGAGACCTCCGCGCTTGTAAACACCGGCTTTGAGTCCTCTGCTCCTGACGTAGCGGTTCCCGTCGAGGTGGCTAGGAGGCTCGGCTTGTGGCCTCCCAAGTCGGCCAGAGTCGTGTCGGCCGATACGGGCGGCGGCGAGGTTGAGATGGTGTATATTGAGGCAGGCGCTGAGATCGAAGTGGAGGGGAGGCGGGCCTCTGTAAACATACTCGTGAACCCCTACATCGACGAGGTTTTAATAAGCGACTTCCTAGCTGGGGAGCTGGGCATCGTCATACTCGACGCGAAGAGGGGGCACTGGCGTTTTAAAGATGAGGAGGCGTTGAGGAGCTCCGTAGAGCCGCAACGCTGGCCCCGCCGCGGCTAAACCCAACAGCTGGCCTAATTCCAGCTTCTCGTCCAGCTTGGGCTTGTGTCTTCAGCCTCCAGCCGCCGTTGATGTGGCGCCAGAACTGCTTGGTAGGCCCAGAGGTATTACAGTCCAGTCTCTGCCACCCTTATCACTGCACAACGCCTTTCAGGTTTCCTCCCGTACGGCGCGCCGAAAATCAGGGGACTTACTTCAGGTTTTTTCGGCGCCTCCGCTGAAGTCGCTGAAATTTCTTGAAATGAATCCGCCGAAAACAAGCGCTCTTTGCAGGAAGATACCTGAAGTAAACCCGCCGAGAAAACATTCCCGTTTTCAGCTCCCCCTCGTAGTCGGGGCCGCCGCAACGCGCATGCGCACACGGGTGACCCCCCCGCGCGCTCGGCGGAGGCGGCCGTATTCCCCGGGATGACCCCCTCCCCGCCTGATGTTCGATGTCTCGGCTAATTTGAGCAACGCTACCGATTTTTTTTGAAATACAGGGCGGCCGTGTGGATATCGAAGCGTCCGCCTCTGGAAGCTGAACACAGCGATGTGCTACGGCTCGGCGCTGAGGTGAAGCAGAACCTCAGAGGGCCGTCGGCGCTTAACCATATAAAAGCGCTCTTCAACACACTGTGTGAGCGAGCTGAGGCTACCGCCCAGCGTCAAGAGGGTCGTGGAGATATGCCGCTCCATGGGGTTTAAGGTATTTCTAATCGGGGCCCGGGCTTTGGAGTTCTACGGCGTGGTGAGGCACACGGCCGATTGGGACCTGGCTATAGATCAGCCGTTCACTGTGGAGGTGAGGGATAGGCTCACCGAAGCGTTGAGGGGGGCAGGCTACGCTGTGCAGTGGAGGAAGTGGGGACTGTACGTCGACGCGGCGGGCGTCCATATATACCACGCGCCCCTCATGCTAGACAGCGACTTTATTTCCAGGTGTAGAGAGGCGGGAGGCGTCTTTATCCCATCCCCGGAGGATCTAGTTATCTTAAAGCTTGCCAGCGGCGAGCGTAAAGACATAGATGACTTGAAGAGGCTTCTCAGACTGCCGCTCGACTTATCTTACCTCAAAAAGAGGGCTCTCCAGGCGGGTCTGGATAAGGAGCTGTGGAAGATCTGGCGGAGCCCCCCTTTGCGGCGCCCGGCCTCTCCGGGAGGGCTCGGACACGCCTAGGGCCGCCCTCGGGCAACCCCAGGCGAGGGAGCCCGGGTCATTGGGGGCTGGCGGCGCCCCCGCCTTTGCGCCGGACTCCGAGGCCGGGACTCGCTTCCATGAAAAAAATTATAGAAAAACCCTTAGTTTTGGGTCTGAGATAGCGCCATCTGGGCGGAAGTAGTCTGTGCTCCGGCTACGGCTTTGGCGATCAATTCGTTGTACAGCCTCTTGGCCCACAACAACGGGATATTGTCTCTGTCGTCGTTGAATCCGCAAGAAGGACAGCGCATCCGCCTGTTGTTCAACTCCTCCATCTCTGCTCCACAGCGGGGGCAGACCGTGCTGTAGAGGCGCTCCTCAAGGTACGGCAGTCCGTACCACTCGGCGAGCTCCTTCAACCTCCTCCTTAGCTGGCCCAAACCGTCGAGGAGGTGCTTCTTCTCTCCACTCCAGCTCCCTTCCTTGAGCTCCCGGTACGTCTCCTCCTCCATCGTATCGACGACTATGGCGGCTTGATGCTCCCTCGCCAGCTTAATTATCTCGCCAACGACGTCTTTAACGACGCCTCTTATCTTCCTATACCGCTTGGACTTGAGGTAGCGGACTCTATCCTCAAGTTGCCTCCTTTTTGCGGGATCCGCCTCCCCTGCGGCCCGCTCGTCGAGGCGGCTTATCTCCTCGTGGAGCCTCTTCAGCTCTTTTATTGCCCGCTCGCCGGGGAGCCTCAGCGTATGCCTCAGCTTTCCGTCCACAAGGAGGCCGGCGACAATTCCGTGGTCGAGGCGGTTCACATCGACGGCTACAACGCCTCTGGGCTCCACAGGCGTCACCTCTCTGGCGAAGACGAGCGCTACGTAGAACTTTCTGTAGGTCGGCTCCCTCTTGCCCCTCTGCCTCTCTATGCCGAGAAAGGCGAGCTTCAACTTGGCCCCCTCCGCTATTCTCTCCCTTATCCACTTGGCTGTCTTTTCCCTGATACGAATGACGAAAGTCCCCTCTAACCTCCGCACTTTGATGACACCGTTTTTAAGGTCGACGAAGACGGCTTTGCTCCTGTCCCTTTCGTTCTCGATCCTAAGTTGGGCGTTCAGCGGGATCATCCTGTGGAACACCACGTCGCGCCAGAACACCTTGGCCTGGTCTATGAAGTACTTCCTGAGGCCGTACTTGGGGAACGTCTCTTCTATTATCCGGTGCGCCAACTCCTTCTTGTCCGGCGTCAACAGAGCGTCAAGCTCCTCCGGCGTCAGCTTCAGCTCCTCCTGCCCCGTCAGCTCTTTCAACAGCCTCCTGGCGTACTCCTCGGCCGCTAGGTGCATCCTTACAGCGAGGTCTAGGACGTCCGGCCGCTCCTCGACTAGGCGATAGGGCAGTCTGATCTTGAGCGCTCTGTATACTCCCATGGAAAAATCAACTCGATAGCGACCTCCCTACGGCCTCCGATCCTCCCGGGGAGGCCGGGAGCCGCATAGGGGAGCCTCGTTCCACGGTTATTTTTGTCTTTTCGTCTACTTCCCACTCCTTATTAAAATAGTAGTTTGAAGGTTCCCCTAGTTCTACTCTCCTACAGTTACAACAGAAAGCTTCGCCCTTTAGGGCGTGTTTAAATTTAAACTATATTTTTCATGGCGGAGGGTGCATGGTACTCGCCTTTAGAGAAGGGGAGTGTCTGCTTTTCGGAGCTGTTAGGTTGTCAGCCGAGGCCGTATATGTCTTGGAGGGCTGTGCCCTGGCTGGCTGGTCCGCCCTCGCCGCCCATTTAGGTACGGCGCAGCCCCTCCCGTTTCACCCCCCGTATCTCCAGTTCGTATGCCCGTCGCTCGACGCAGTTGTTGAGAAGGCTGTGAAAACCTCGCTACGCGTCTGGAGGGGGCGGAGGCGCGTCTCCCTCGGCACCAGGCTGGGCAAGGAGGCCGAGGTAGTTGAAGGATCCGTCACCGGCGAGCGATTCCGCTGCGGGCTGTATGTACAGCGGTGCGACGAGGCGGTTAGACACATCGCAACACACGGCCCCGGCTCGAAGTATCTAAAGCTGTTGCCGAGATACGTAGAGGAGGGCTTGTGCCTGCATAAAAGGCTAGGTTAACGCTGTCCAAGCCTAGGGTAGGTACGGGGCACATCCGCTTGAGGCTCCTTAGGTCTCGTACGTGATGGCGGACTGGACATGGGGGCCGCGGAGGCTCCTCTACGGCGTTTGAGCAGTTCTCGCTCTAAACGGTCTTTCTCATTGTGCTTGTGGTGACGCCGCTTGTTTCGAAGAGGGTGGAGCGTAACATTGAGCCGTTTTTCCTCGCCGTGGGTACCGCCGGCGTGTCTCTGGCGGGTTTGTGGAGCTGGGAGCTTCTCAAAGAGGCGCCTCCCCACCCAGTAGCTGTCGTACCGAGAATCGCCGAATTCCTGAGATCGCCTCGACGAGAAAAACGCGTCGTTTAAATCCCGAAACAGTGCGCACTGGAATCGGCGGAGGCGCATCCCATCGCCGTAGTATACACAGCCCCCGTCCTCAGAGGACGCCAGAGCCCAGCGCCTCCCATCGAAGCGGAACACATAGAACCCCCTCCCGATCGGGATATGACCTCCCTGAGGCGGGGTTTGCCGGGGTCTCGCCCGTTGCCCCGGGTTGGTGGGCCGCGGCTGGGGCGGGCGTCGCGGCGGGGTGTCCCCCGCCGGGGCCATCTTCCGTGGACCCGCCGCATGGCGCGCACTGCTGTTTAAGCCCTTCTCAGCCCTCTTCACCGCTCCCATGAAAATAGCTTAAATCCACCCCCGCCCTAAAGGCGGGGCTTGTCGTTTGCGTTGTCACGCTACTTCCTCTTTACGCCTCTAGGCTCCTCTCCCGTTAGCTCTTTTATAAGCTGGGCGAGCCTAGCCGCGGCCTCTGCCCCCTTGGGCGTCAGCCTCAGCTCCTCGTCGCCCGTTACGAACCCCCTCTCCTTTAGATACTCCACGTATTGCTGAAAGCGGCTGTAGCTCACCCCGGACAGCA